>CBIHPB010000053.1:0-14428 GCA_966211485.1 uncultured Bdellovibrio sp. | reverse complement strand
TCGCCACATCGGCAATCAAAGCCGCCGTCATCACATGCGTGGGCTGACCGATCTGTCCGTGCAGACTTAGCATGCCGGCATAAGCGGCCACGGCCGGAGCGCGTTCGATAGAACCAAAGTCTCCGACCGCCGAGTTGTTGATCACGTCCCAGGCGTTGCCGACACTTCCCAAAGTCGTCATCAACTGACCGGACAGCTTTTCGCATTTATCATAAAGTGCGGCCCCTTCTTTGAAGGAAGCGTGCTCGCTTTGGTCTGAGATCAATAAAATCAAATCCACATAGGACTTCAGCAAAGTCAGAAACTGAGCCCGGCAACGACGGGTCAGCCCCAGAGCGGATTTGTCCTCATATTTGTCCGAGTATTTTTGAAAGATCTCGATATCATCCCGGCGCACATAGATCTCGCCGACTTCTTTCAGTCTCTCGAGCCGTTCGGGTGTGATCGGATCTCTGGCATGGATGATCGGCAGAAATCGTTTATTGAGCGGCATCAGATGATAAAGCGAGCAGTCGATCACCGAATCCACCACCATTTCGTTCACCTTCACCGGCAGAAACGACGATTTGATTTTTTGTGAGGCGATAAATTCCAGCTTGCTGGTCTGGTGCACTTCGCTGGCCATCAGAACGACGCTGGCCCCGGATTTTTTCACAAAAACCGCAACCGAGGGATCCAGCTTCGAATCGATCAAGACCAGAATATAGGCCTCGGGCGCCATTTGCTTTACGACTTGCACCATACCGGCGATTTCGCTTTCGACTTTGGCTTTATCAGCTGAAATTAAAATAAAAGTGGCGTCTTGAAATTCAGCATCTCTTTCAGCAAAGGCATCGACATTGGGGACGCACTCGTAAATGTAACCGAATTCGGCCGAAATATCCGCGCAGCGAGTTTGCGTCGCTTCATCGCTAGAGATCGCGAGAAAATCGATTTTTTTCATGCCTCACCTCGCCGAGTGGCTCGATTCATTTAATTGACTTATCTCTTCTTCGGCCCGCGAACATTGAAACATCAGTGTGTCTTAGATTTGGATTCCTTAATTCGGATCAACAGAAAGTTAAAAACTGGTGCAGAAAGAACTGTATTCAAATATTTCGACATCTCTTCCGATATTTCGCAGTTGATTTGCAGCTTGTTGACAGAACATGAAGGAAACTTTGATAATAACTGGGCGCTTATTTACGGAAATTTAACGCCGTCTCGAGCGTCCAAATTGACTCAAAACGATAAAGCGCTAGGGATGGCGCAGAGACCGAGAACCACATGAAGAAAATCATTTTCCCACTTCTGATCTTGTCAGCCCTGGCCCTGGCCGCTGGAAAAAAGAAATCCGAACATCGCGAGCATGAAGCCCATGTCCATGGCTCGGCCACACTGGCGATCGCCTTTGACAAAACCAAAGGACAAATTGAATTCAAAGCCGCAGCCGAAGGGGTCTTAGGCTTCGAGCACGAAGCAAAATCAGAGGCAGATAAAGCAACCCTGGCCGCAGCGGTTGCTAAATTTGAAAAACCGGCCGAGCTCTTTCAGTTTCCTCCCGATTTGATGTGCCAGTTTTCAAAGGACAAAGTCGGCCTGGTTCCGGACGGAAAACACGCGGACTTTGTCGCCAACTACCAGGTCTCCTGTCAGACCGCCCCCACCCGCTCCAAAATGCAAGTCGACTTCTCGGCTTTTCCGGGCCTGAAAGATGTGGATATCACCGTCTTGTCAGATACGACCCAGCAAAGTATCGAAGCCCGAAAAATGCCAACCACCATTCAGTTTTAATCAAACAACACCGAGGGGCCACCAATGATCGATAAAAAAGTAATCGCCAGTTTGAACACGATTTTAGAAAATGAACTTGCCGGAGTCGTCCGCTACACCCACTATGCCCTGATGGTGTATGGCCACAATCGCATTCCGATTGTGAAATGGCTGCGCGATCAGGCGACCGAATCCCTCACTCACGCCAATATGGCGGGCGAACACATCACGACCCTGGGTGGTCACCCGTCTTTGAAGATCAGCTCGCTCTTGGAAACTCACAAACACTCGATCAACGATATTTTGCAGGAAAGTCTCGCGCACGAGCGCGCTCAGCTGAAGAACTTCCACACGCTTTTAAAACAGGTCGAAGGCAAGTCCGTGTTTTTGGAAGAGTATGCTCGCGAAATGATTTGCGATGAAGAAGCACACATTTCGGAAGTCGAGAAGATGCTTCGAAAGCCCGAGTAGCAGCCCAGGTCAAAGACTTAATTTCACCCACTGCAAGAAGACGAGGCTAAGCCCCAACGCCAGCCCAAACACGCAGTGGTTCAGTCCGCTGAAAATCAGCACTGTTCTTTGAGCTGACAGTTTTGACCCCAACCAGCCAAAGCCCATGGCTGGATACATCAGAAGCCAAGGAAGCACATTGGTGCTGATTCCATAAATCAATCCAGCCCAGAACATCGCAGACATTGCCATCCCATGCCGGGGCATCAACCAAAAGAAGATGGCCCCAAGGCCTGCACCGATCAAATAATGAAGTCCCCAACCGGTTTTCACCTCGCCCGGTTTCGGTTCGACTTGGCGAATATCTTTGCAAGTGAACATCCGGCAGCTCCAGATACTCAAAGCCCATCGTCCCAAAAAGGCCGGAACGATTTGCAATCCTTGCAGCTGAATGATTTTTCGTTTGATTAAAAACAAAGCCACACGATCCATCGCAAACGTTGCAATCAGGCCTGCGATCAATCCTGCGATCAGTTGCACAGGTTCACCTGACCAATCGCAAGCGATGCGGTTCGCGGAATTTCCCAACCCAAATGAACATTGGCAGGAAGCTCGTCAAAATATTCTTCGTCTCCCGGCGCACCGGCTGTAATGGAAATCTGGAATGTCGAGCCTTTGCCAATCGCCGTTCGAAGCAGCCGAACATCGCCCCCTAGAAATTGCGCGAGCTTTCTGGATAAGGAAAGCCCCAATCCGGTTCCGCCAAACCGGCGGGTGAAGGACGAATCTCCCTGACTGAAAGGCTGAAAAAGTTGGCGCACTTGATTTTCGGTCAGTCCAATGCCCGTGTCTTCCACGACAAATGTCATCTGGCCCACCGAAGATTCATAGCGAAGGCGAATTTCAATCACGCCGTTTTCAGTGAACTTCAAAGCATTGCCGATCACATTCAGCAAAATCTGCTTCAGCCTTGTCACATCGGTTTCAATCCAAAACGGCACGGCCGAATCCAAAGAGAAATGCAGTTTGTTTTGATTGCGGGTGATTTGGGGTGCGAGGCTTTTTTGCAGATCCAGCAAAAGCTCGATCGTCGAGGTCTTTTGCAAATTCATCTCGACCTGGCCGGATTCGATCTTGGCCACATCCAGAATTTCATTGATCACATTCAGCAAATGGGTGCCGTTATTCTTAATCCGCTGTCCCCAGTCCCTGAGATCGTTGGGCTCGACTTGATCCTGCTCTATGATGAGATCCGCAAATCCCAAAATCGCTGTCAATGGAGTGCGAATTTCATGACTCATGTTTGCGAGAAACAAAGACTTGGCCTGATTGGCCGTCTCGGCTCCTTCTTTTGCCGCCTGCAGGGCGCGCTGAGCAAGCTTCAAATCTTCGTAGATCTTCGAATTTTCAAGAGCTGTGGCTGCACGCTTACAAAGCTCCTGAGCAATCAGGAAATCTTCCTTGCTGAAATAGCCATTGTCTCGTTTTCGGAGGAAAATCACAGCCCCTAGTACATCCTGCTGACTTTTCAAAGGTAAGCACATCAACGACTGAATCTCGCAAAGATCCGGCAGCAACGAGCCATTGAGAATTTGCGCCAGTCCCTGCTCGGTTAAATGCGGCATATATTCCGAGCTGCCACTGCGGATCACTTCACGTGGGCCGTAGCCCTCACGAAACTGAAGCTCGGTGCGAAGAGACCAAGTTGGAATGGTTCGCGAAGTGCTTTGCATCAGACTTTGATCGCTTGCCATTGTCCAGATCGAGCAAGAATCAGCCAGATCCGGCACCATGATGCGAACCAGGCGAGCCAGGGTCTCGTTCCAATTCAGAGACACGCCCACTTCACGAGTCATCTTTGCGAAGAAATTGAGGATTCGATCTGATGAAGGGATTGGGACAGTCACGGTGCTCTCTTGTCTACAATACGTTTCAGTCTATTTGTTTTACCAATTGCAGTAGTTTTCTCAGACTCTATGTCAGTAAACAAGATAAAGTTTAATGATTTAGTTATTCTTCATCAAGCCAAATTCAGTGAATCGCATTATACAATTCTTAATGCCAATTTCGATTTAAAATCAAGCCCTTGAGGACTTCCGTCCTCATCCATATGAGAGCCCAATGACGCTTTGCTTGAGTTGAGCTTAAGCTGCCTTTTTTCTAGGCGGAAAGTCGAACTGTCGGGCTTCATGCGACGCATGAAAAAGATCGATTTTCAAACCATAGGAATCCGCAAAAACCCCGATGGGCGCGTAAACCCGCTTCCCCATTCCCAGAACATTTTTCATGACCTCGGTGGCGCAAAAAGCCGCTGAGATTTCCCCGCCTGGCACCACAAAGGGAATGTGGCTTGAGCGGTCCATCGCCCTCATCATCTGCTCTTTCATATAGTCCGGAATTTCAGGACAGATAAACTGCAAGAATTTCTCGAGGTTATCGCTAAAGTGCGCGTTCGCATCCATCCCGGTCAGTTCGGCAAACGACGGAGTCTCGGGCGTAAACACCACAACCGAGCCCGAAAAACCCAAGGTCGCACAAGAGACCACAGGAATCCCGCGCTTGCGTGCCTCTGCGTGCAATGCCAGCTTCTCTGGCAGGGCAAAGACATCGACCACGTCAATGACCCATTTTCTTCCATCTAAAAACCGGTCCAAGTTATCCAGCTGCACGCCCTTTCCAAAGGTTTGAATTTCCACCTCTGGGTTGATGGACTGCGCCTCTTTGACCGTGCAGTCGTCTTTGCGCTTCCCGAGGTTGTCTTCCTTGGCCATGCGCTGACGATTGATATTGGTGCGCTCGAAGATATCCGGATCGGCCACATGGAAGTTTTGAAAGCCCAGCCGTACTAAATTGAGAAATATTGAGCCGCCAAGACCTAGGCCAGCCACAGCGATCGGGGTTTTTTGAATCGTCTCGAGCTGAGCCTCGGTCACTATTCCAAGGCTTCGCATAAAACGCTCCTGGGAGGACTTTCTCATATTGGCATTCCTTTTTCGAGATTTTTTCAAGTACGTGATCTTATCGGCCGAAAACTAAACTATCTTGACCAAAACAAGGGAGTGTTTATGAGCGACACTGTCTCAGGTTTGCGTCTTCGTTTTGTGGTGCTGAAAAGTCCGTTCCAGATGTGGATGCGGGCGGATCACGATTCTTTTGCGCGGCTTTTCCACGAGATGGTCGGCATGAAGCTTCGTGGCTATGGGAAGGAATACCCTGCAGGTGTTCTTCCAGTGGATACCAGCGATCTCATCGCCACGCATTTATTGGTCTGCGATCAGGACGAGAAAGGCGAGCTTCATCCCATTACGGGATTTAAGACGACTTCGCTGTCGGATTGCCTGCATCATCAAATCGCCTTTCCCGCCTTGGGCTTGGTTCAAGCCGCCGAGGCCCCACAGCATATTCAGGCCATCCTTGCGGTGATGAAAGCAGCGCAAGCTTCGGGAAAAAGCCTGTCCTATACCGGCAGCTGGACGATCGAACCCAATCTTCGAACCAACAAACAACTGACAGGCCAGTTGATTCAAATGTTCCGGGCCAGCTACGTCTTTTATCATATGGACACCAAGATCGATGAGGTCATCACCGGTGGCACCATCCGATTTAAAGCGGATTCTTTGCTGGGAAATATGGGACATGACCCTTTGCTTTTAAACGGCCAACAGCTTCCACCAATTCGGGTGAAACATTTATTTGGCGAGCCCGTGGCCGTTTTACATTTGAAAGCGTTCACGAAAGAAGCGCAAGAACAGTCCGAGCCTTTTCAAAAGCTTTGGCGCGAGCGAATTGAAATTTCAGCGGACTCAATGAGCGAGGTCCAACGCCGCCTGCGGGCTGGCTGATTCAGGCTGCAGATTCAGCGGCATGCTGTGTGAGAAATCGAAAACAAACTGGCAGACCGAATCACCTCGGTGCTGACATTTAGGATGAGTCACCGATGGCAATCCGCGGTTGAAATAAGACACAAGACTTCCCCAGATACCCGCCTTCAAATCACAGATGTGCGGGCTTCCCAGCACCTTCACGCCCAGTTCGCTGGCGATATCATCGTTGGATTTCACCAGCACCTGGCCGGTCTGACGGTCCAACATTTGGAAATCGTAACTGCAATTTTTCTCAAACATCGGCATCAGTGTTTTGGCAAAAGCCTCGAAAGCCTCTTCGAAACTCTCCATCTGAGAATAGATCTTTCCAACCAAAGAATGACGATTTCCCTCGAACGAGTAAGCTCCCATCTTAAAGAAATCCTGTGATGTGAACTGGCGGCGGGCCAGATAATCGCAGATATCCGTGATCAATTGAATGCTGATCGGCTGAAAAGCATCCATCAAATGCGTATCGCCCAAGTGAAAGCGGTTGAGAACATCCTGACGAAGACGCCAGCCATAGTTTTTTTCCAAAGAATCAATCGAAGTGATCGTGCTGCGCATACGTCCGTGGGAGCCAATCAGATAACGTTGAGGAACCAGATTTTTGACGCGAACTTGCGAGTGCGCGACTTTTTGAAAGTCGATTCGGTTTGTGTAGAAATCAACAGGCTTGAGGCCAAAGTACTGACCCAAACGTTCAAGAGATTTATAGGGAATCTTTTGCTGCCCGAGGCGAAAATGAAAGTAATCGCGCCAGCTCAGTTGCAGAAGATCCAACCAATCGCCATCTTCCAGTCTTGAAATAGCCTGCAGGCGTTCGACCGAATCGATCAAACGCAGTGAGGGCTTTGAACTGGCAAGACCAAGCGTTGGCGTCTTCATGGGTCCGGTATTATTGCCATATCCAGTAAGGCATTTCAAGCGCAGCCTAAATACCGAGATATTTTCGTCGCAAACCCTTGATTTTTCTGGTGGCTCTTAACTCAACCCTGAGGTGACAATTTAGGGCCTGGTGAATGAACCATCGTCTGAGCCAGTCCGCGCACGAAAACTGCGTGACTGTTCACGCACTTGGCCAGAGTGAATGACTCGCCCCCAGCTGACAAAAACTGATGACGAAGTTCGATTCCGATTTCTTCCAAAGTCTCCAGACAATCCGAGACAAAGGATGGACAAGCGACCACCAAATGTTTCACACCATTGCGAGCCAGGTTTCGGGCGACATCTGAAGTTGAAGGCTCGATCCACTGTGCCCGCCCCAATCGGCTTTGAAATCCGATGCTGATCTGTTTCAGGCCCAGATGTTTTTGAATCAGCCGGCTGGTTGCCAAGCACTGAGCCTTGTAACAGTTCTGCGCACAGGCGCTTTCTTGCTCGCAGCAGTTGTTGGACTGGTAGCACTCACTGCGATGTTTTTTCAGCTGTGAGACAGGAAGGCCGTGGTACGAAAGCAGCAAATGACTGTCGGGCTGAATAACCTCGCGAATGCGGGCGACTTGGGATTCGATAAACCAATCCTGACGGAAGAAAGGCTTGATCACTTCGACCGCCCCGGTTGCCATCGGAATCAAGGATCCAACGGCTTTCAAAGCGCCACCGGTCGTGGCACTGGCAAACTGCGGATAAAGCGGTACGATAAAAATCTGCGAGCTCTCTTTCGAAGCTTCAAACACAGCCTCTTTCAGCGAGGGTTTTCCGACCTGCATGCCGATGCGGACTTTCCATTTTTTCCCCAGGATCGCCTGCAATTCATCGCGCAGCTTTAGGGATTCCACCATCAAGGGCGAGCCCTGCGGTGTCCAGATGCTTTGATATTTTTTGGCCGAGCTGTGCTTTCTTCGCGGCACAATGATCGCTTTGACCAGCAAATCTCTGAGCGGACGTGGAATGGTGATGATTTCGGGATCCATCAGAAACTCGCGCAAATAACGGCCCACGTCCGTGGGTTGAAAGGATTCCGGAGTTCCCACATTGATTAAAATCACTGTTTTCACGACAGGGCTGCTTCTTTCTGGAGTTCTTTTTTCATTCGGTCTGCCAAGCGTCCATTGTAGCTTAAAATTTTTGTCAGTCCAATCGCACCCAAATAATTTCCGGAGAAATACAAAGGCATGGCCGAGTCACTGAGTCTGGCCCCACTGCGAAAGGCCGGGCCTTCGAAATGATCGCCCGAAAGAAATTCTTCTAGCTGTATCCCATAAAGCGGAAGCCCCTGTGGCCAGCGAAAGATCTGAAAGGATGTCGGATTCGATCCGGGGAGTCCCATGCGTTTTCGGTCTTGCAGAATTTTTTCCAGCACCGCAGCTTCGGCATCTTTCGAATAATCATCCGGCAAAATCCAAGTTTCACTTTCGCCCTCCCCGCGCTTTTCAAAAATGTCGGTATTGAATAAGACGCCAAGACTTTCAAAGCCTTCAGTTCGCGGAAACAGGCAGCCAAATCCATGCAGGCGCTCGGATGTGTGCTTGGGAAATCCCAAGGTCGCTGATGAGACTGACAGCATCGGCAGGGATTTCAGTTTTTTTGCAAAGACGGGAAAACTGGGATGCAGAATATCAGCAGCGGCCGGCAAAGAAGACGCGATCACAACTGCCGAATATCGCGATTGCAGATCAGCCAATGTAACCTGGCTTTTGAGATGAATTTGGACTCCCCGTTTTTCCAGATCTTTTCCAAGCGACTGAATCAACTCGCTCATTCCACCCGGCGGGACGATGCTGCCTTTGATACGGCCTTTTCGGATGCGGGTTTCTTCCTGAGCCATTCCGCCGATAATCAACGAGGCCGAAAGCGCATCCGGCTGGGCTCCGTAAATTCCTTGAAGTGCGGGGCCCAGAAGATACGTGCAAAGCTCTGGCAAAGCCGCACGCCCGCACCAGGCTTGAATGGTCTCGCCTTTTTTGGCTTTGAGCTGGTCTTTCATCCGAGTCTGGATCAGTTTGATCAGGGCTCGAATGGTTTCGTTTGTTTTGAGAGGCCATCTTCGAGGTTTGCCTCGAAAAATCCATTTCGCTTTGGATTCAGGTTTGGCCTGCAACATCGGAAGATTCAATTCACTGAAAAGATTTTCCACATCCTGGCTTGCTAAAATCGCATGGGCCGCGCTTTCGCAAAGAATCGGATCTTGATGCGTCTGAATCAAGCCGCCCAGGCGGTTTTGTTTTTCAAAGACTTCGACCTTAAGTCCCCGTTTATTGAGCTCGCGCGCCAGGGTCAGTCCTGAAAATCCGGCTCCCAGAATGGCGACGTTTTGAGAGGACCGGACACTGGAGCTCATAGTGACTTCGAAAAAATGGGGGTGGATGGGTTTTTCTTCTTCAAGCGCTCGTCAAAAAAGACGCAGGCATTTCGCAAAAAGGGTTTTCCTTTTTCGGTCAAAACCATTTCATTTGCCTTAATTTCGATCAGTCCATCTTTTTTCATCTCTTCCAGGAAAACTTCCGCGGCCTGCTTTTGTCCCGGCATCAGGCGGACACGTCCTTTGGTCATAAATTCCAGAATCTGCCCGCGGCGCTCTTGATCTTCCGGCGTCAGGCAGTGACCGCGATGAGAAGCAATTTCGCCTTTTTGGATTTTCCCTTGGTAGGCCGGAAGAATTTTTTCGTTCTGATGAAAAATCTCGGGCGTTTCACTGATCGAGCTCACACCAAGGCCCAGCAAAACATCCGTGTGATGATCGGTGTAACCCATAAAATTCCGGTGCAGTTTTCCGCTGACCGACGCTTGAGCCAGAGCATCCGTTGGCAACGCAAAATGATCCATGCCGATTTCTTGGTAACCCGCCTTCAGCAATAACAGCCGCGCGATCTCGTAAAGCTTTCGCTTGTCTTCACCTGCTGGCAGATCTTCATCTTTAAACAATCGCTGAGCTGGTTTGATCCATGGAACCAAGGCGAGGCTATAAAGCGCAATTCGGTCCGGGCGAAGCTCGATGGTTTTTTTCACCGAGGCTTCGATGGATTCAGGCGTTTGCTTGGCCAGTCCGTAGATCAGATCAAAGTTCACAGATTTGTAACCGAGCTCGCGGGCCACGCGGGTGATTTTTTCGGTGATCTCGAAAGGCTGAATGCGATTGATCAGGCGCTGCACTTCGGGATCGAAATCTTGCACGCCAAGGCTCACGCGACTGAAGCCCATTTTTCTTAAAGTCTCCAATTGCTCGCGGCTTGTCCGGCGCGGATCGACTTCGATCGAGGCTTCGAAATCTTCTGTGGTTTTCACTTGGCCGAGAATGGGCTTTAAAAGTTTTTCGAGATTGGCGGCCGAAAGAAACGTCGGCGTGCCGCCTCCCAGATGCAGGTGCTTGAGCTCTCGCTTGGCGATCAAAGGCACCTGTTGCAGATAGGTCTGCCACTCTTGAAGAATCGTTTCGACATACGAGGACTCTTTGCCGTGGTCTTTTGTGATCACGGTATTGCAGCCACAAAACGTGCACAGGCTTTCGCAATAGGGGATGTGCAGATACAAAGACCAAGCGGATGACTCTTTGTCTAAAGTTTTGCGCAGGGATTGAATCCAAATATCGGCCGTTGGGGTGCTTTCCCAATAGGGAACCGTTGGATAGGATGTGTAGCGCGGGGCTGGCACATCGTATTTTCGAAAAAGATCGTTCATGAGAACGCCTTTCGCACCATTTGCACGAAGTTTCGAACGTTCTGCTCGGGCGTTTTGGGCAGAACACCGTGACCCAAACCACAAACCCATCCTTTGCGATCTTCAGGTGAAAGATCTTGGAAAGGCTTCAGATACTCGGTCAAAGTTTTTTGAAAATCCGAAGATTCCATATGCAGCAGGCTTTGATCGAAATTTCCCTGCACAAAGCCTTTTGCGTCTTTCAACTGCGCTGGAAGATCGCATCGGTGATCATATCCCTGCCCCGTCCACGGAATGGATTTCCAAGCCTCGTTGAAGTGAGCCGGCTGAGTCCCGCGCGAATAATATCCCAGTTTCCCCGGAAACTGATTCGCAAGCGCTGTCAGGACAGGCTGCACCTGGCTTTGATAGTGCTGAGGAGAAAGCTCGCCCGCGGCCGTATCGAAAATCATCACCACATCGGCACCGCCTTCCAGCTGCATGCGGATATTCTCAACGAGGAATGTTTGAATCCGTTTTGAAAACTGCTGCCACAACGGCCACGCTGTTTTGGATCGCAGAAGATTTCCAGCGTGTGAGCCTTCCATCGCATAGACAAACAAGGTCCAAGGCCCGCCGATAAATCCAATCAGTCCTTTGGATGGCGACAGGCGCTCGCGGGTGATCTTCAAGGCTTCTTTTTGGAAAAGCATCTCTTGCGCAGCTTCAACTGCTGGCTTCAAGTTTTTAAAATTCTCAGAGGTCAACTGAAAGCCCAGCTGCGGGCCTGCATCGGTGTAATCCAGCGGCATTCCTAAAGCTTTCAGTGGGAACAGAATATCACTGAACAAGATCGCCGCATCGAAATCAAAGTCTTCAACCGGTCCCATGGCGACTTCGGCCGCCAACTCGGGCTTCAGGCACAAATCCATAAACGTGTGGCTTTTTTTGAGGTTTTGATAGTGCTGATGGTAGCGGCCTGCCTGTCGCATCATCCAAACCGGAGGTGCTAAGACCGCTTCTTTGGCCAAGGTCTTTTGAAAAAGATTTTTCATCACATCACTTCCTTTTCGTTTTTTTCTAATTTCAAGTTCTAACTGGGCGAAATCCATTGATACCCAACTCCGCGGACCGAACGGATCCACTGCTCGTTTTCGTCTTTTAAAATTTGTCTCAGGCGCACGATCGCATTGTCGATGGATCGATGGCTCATCTCTTTGTCTTCGCCCCAGACCAGATTGATGATCTCATCGCGGCTGACCGCTTGGGGCGAGCGCTCGACCAAAAGTTTCAGGATCATCATGTCTTTCACTGGCGGATAATCGATCTTTCCGTTTTTCCAATGAATGGAAAAGCTTTGCAGCTGCAGCGATCCGCCGGGAAATTCGACGGTCGGCGCGGTCACGTGCGCTTGCAGCACATGCTTCACCCTGAGCAGAACTTCTTTCAAGTGAAATGGTTTTGGAATAAAGTCCTCGGCCCCCGCCTCATAGCCGCGCAGTCGGATTTCGGGATCGTTCTGCGCTGTCAGAAAGAGGAAATGCGGGTGCGCACCGGATTGAAAAGATTCCGCGATCTCAAGGCCGGTCCCATCTGGTAATTGAATATCCAGAATCAAAAGATCATACCGCTCTTTCTTCAGCTGCTCGAAGGCTTCTGTTTTGGTGCGGCTCCAAGTGACTTGGTATTCTTTGGCCAGTTCGGATTTCAGAACATCGCCCAGGACGCGGTCGTCTTCGACCAGCAAGATCCTTTTCAATTGGACTGTCACTTGGCACCATCCAGCCGGCCTGGAATTTCAAGGCGCGCTTGAAATCCGGAATCTGATTTCGGAAAGGAAATCTCGCTGTCCATTCGCTTCAGCAAAGATCTGGTCAGATAAAGTCCGATGCCATTGCTTTTGCTGTTGTCGCCAGAAAGCATGGCCCGGCCCAGATTTTTGAGATCGCCCGTGTAGCCCTGCCCGTTGTCTTGAAAAATCAGCGCCAGTCGCTGTTGCGACAAAGCTTCCACACGAATTTCGATTCGGGTCGCGGCGCCGTGAAACCGCGCATTTTGCAAAAGATTGCGCAGAACACTTTGCAAGGCCTGCGGATCGCCCTTGAGAACCGCGTTTTCATGCAGATGAATTTCAACCTCGGGCCATTCGGGGCGAAGTTTTGAAATCAGCTGATGCAAAGAAATTTCCTGCGCAAAAAGTTTTTGCTCTTCACCTTTGGACACCCACAGCGAGTTTTCCAGCTGCAGATCCAAGCGGCTGACCTCGTCCATCAGCTTTTGCAAATCCGAGCTTGGGGCCTGCTGAGCTAAAACTTCAGTGCGCAGACGAAGACGGCCCAGCGAGGTTTTCAGATCATGCGAGAAATTTGAAAAAAACAAACGAAGTCTGAGATTCCTCAGGCGCTCTTGATTGGTCAGGGTCAACAGGGCCGCTCCGCCGCCGAAAATAAAAATCAGCAGGATCGAGCCTTCCCACAAAAGCATGCGGCGAAAGCTGATGAATTTTTCAGGCGCCAGGCCCACTCCGAGATTTTCCAGCTGCTCGAGTGCAAAAATCCACCACCAGGTCACCATCGAAAAGGTGAACACGAACCAGAAGATCGAAAGTCCCAGTTTCCAGCGGTCATTCTGCAAGGTTTGACGTCCCATTAAATCCTTTCAAGCTCTCCAAGGATTTTGGCAGCAGTCTCTTCCAGGATCTCTGCCGTGTGAGCCAGGGATAGAAATCCCACCTCATAGGCATGCGGCGCAAGGTAAATGCCCTGAGCCAGTGTTTTGCCGAAGAAATTCTTAAAGAAATCCTTCTGCCCCGCCGGAATCTGACTGACACGGCGAATAGGCTCTGACGTTTTCAGATGGAACCAGAACAGACTTCCATAGCGCACCAACTGCAGACCATGCTTTTCAAATCCAGGCTTTAAGCGTGCTTCGAACTGGGCGCCGCGCTTCTCGAGCTCGGCCCAGCCTTGGACTCGCTCCATCTTTTGCAAAGTGCAAAGTCCTGCCCGCATACCGACTGGATTGGCGCTGAGGGTGCCCGCTTGGTAAACAGGTCCGTTCGGTGCCACCAAATCCATCAGCTCTTGACGGCCGCCATAGCAGCCCACCGGGAATCCGCCACCGACGATCTTTCCATAGGTCACAAGGTCCGGTTGAATCTTCAACAGTTCCGCCATCCCACCCATCGCCACGCGAAATCCCGAGATCACCTCATCGAAGATCACCAAAGTGCCGTGCTTGCGGGCGATCTCGGTCACTTGTTTCAGGAATTCTTCTCGTTGAATCAGCAATCCGTAATTCGCAGGCAGTGGTTCGATAATCACTGCGGCGATTGTTTTTCCGTGTTCCGCGAAAATTTGCTCGACCTTGCTGAGATCGTCCAGAGGTGCAACCAAAGTGTCTTGAATCGCATCGCGACTGATGCCAGCACTGGATGAAGCTGAAGCTCCGGCAAGGCCACTTCCCGCTTGTACCAGCAGTGAATCGACGTGGCCATGGTAGCAGCCTTCAAATTTCAGGATTTGGCTTCGGCCCGTGGCCGCTCGCGCGACACGCAGGGCACTCATCACCGCTTCGGTACCGGACGAGACAAAGCGCAGCTTCTGCACCCACGGAATGCGGGATGTGATCCACTCGCCCAATTCCAGACTGTAGGGTTCGCAGGCGCCAAAGGACCAGGCGGTCGAAATCATTTCGTGGACTTGCGATTCAATTTCGGGATCGCGATGTCCCAGCACCAAGGGGCCCCAGCTTTGGCAGAGATCAATGTATTTCTGACCTTCGAC
>CBIHPB010000052.1:0-14435 GCA_966211485.1 uncultured Bdellovibrio sp. | reverse complement strand
CTGTTGTCGTTGGCATCGGCGTCCCAGTGACTAACCAAAGAAACGGCTGTGCGCAGCCAAGCCATTGGGTGAACACCTTTGGTTGGAATGCCCTTCAAAATTTTGATGTAGTCGGCGTGCAGTTGGTACTCGCTTGCGAGATCTTTTTTGAACTGCTCAAGCTCGCTGGCTTTTGGCAGACGGTCGTTCCACAACAAGAAAGTTGTCTCTTCGAAAGTTGAATTCTCGGCCAAATCTTCGATCGTGTAACCACGATACGAAAGTGTGTTGTCCATGATTGTAGAGACTGCTGTTGTACAAGCGACGACGCCTTCAAGACCACGGTCCAATGCGCCTTCGTAAATCGGTGCTGCTTCCGCCATAAAAACCTTTCCTTTTCCGTCTAATAATAACTTTTCAAATTAACTATACCGAGCCTTTTTTAGCAAGTTTTATCACCCGGTCTTTAACCTCGGTGACCAACACTGTCTGATCCCGCGAAGGCTCGGTCTGTCCGGTGAATTGCTCGACTTGATACAAAATCTCATTGCGCAGATCATGCACTCCGGAACGCGGGGCACGATGCACGGTCTTGAGCAATCGCTCTTTTCCAAAAGGCGTTTGTTCATTCTGAGCACCCCAAACTCCTTCGGTGCAAAGGATCAATCGATCCCGCGGCCCGAGAGGAATGGAATGCGACAGCGGCTTTTCGTCATAGTCCTTGCGCATCGGCCCGGTGGAAGGCTCAAGCCATCCGACTTGTTCTTTGCCGTGAATTTGCAGCAGCCCAGCAATCGAACCCACACAGGAATACTTGAGTTCATAATTGCGGCGATCGACGATGCCATAAAAGACGCTGGCCGTTTCTTGCTTCTGAATATTCGGAACGATTTCGGCCGCCATATGAGCAATCACCTGATCAGGCTCCATTCCGCGACGGGCCTCGATTTGCGCCGACATCTTCATCAGAACCGACAAAAACAACGCCGACATGGTGTAACCAGAGCTGCTGGACAGCAGAATTCCGAATTTCAGTCGGTCATCGTGCTCGAAAATATCAAAGTAATCGCCACCCGATTTCGTTCCCGGAACAAACTTCGTTGAAAATTCAATGCCCGGAATATTGGGGATCTCGGTCGGAGTCAGAAGTTTTTGAATGAGGCTTGCCAGTTTTACTTCCTGACTCAGCTCACCGATCATGCGCTCAAGATTCGAGTTGGTTTTTTGCAACTCCATCCGAAAGCGATGCAGTTCTTGATCTTTGTGGCCCAACTCTTGTTTGAGCTCGGCGATCTTTTCCAGAAGTTCTTTTTCGGTTGGCTTGTCGGTCGGTTTTTCTTTGCTCATGTTTCCGTCGATTTCTTGCGCAAATGCCTCTTTATTCTAGGGTTTAAACCCAGGCATTGCTTCGAAATAATGAGCACTTCGACAAAGGTCAGTCTTCGCGCTTTTTCAGGAAATAAAAGTGAAAGAAGCCAAGAGCCAAGGTGCTTTCCAGCGTCAAAAACAGGAAGATCATAAAACCTAGTTGCAGGCTTCGCAGCTGCACCGAGTACTCGCCATTGATCCAGCTCATGATCAGGTATTGGAAGGGACCGGTCAGCAGAAACAAGGCTAGACCAAAGGCAAATCCCAAACCAAAGCGGATGCGATAGTCTCTTTCCTGATGACGGCGGAAGTCTTCCAGCAAGGCCATCAAGAAATCACCCAGGAAAAATCCCCAAGCGCCGCCCAGCGAAAGAACGCCGGCCAAAAGAAGATTGAGTCCCGTCCACCACGCAATCCCCGACATACGGGTCAACAGCCGAACCAAGGCACCACAAGCGATTCCAATCAAAGCACTTTGAAAGATGTTGCTGCCAAACCAATAAACCCAGTCGGGACTGGAATCCGACTGGGTCAGTCGGACGGATTCGGCCATCAAGATTTCAAAACCAAAGATGAACACGCCAAGACCTAAGAAAAACAGCGCCAGGCTTTGCGTCGGCTTCCACCACTGGGCCACGATAAACGCCACCAATCCCAATAGCAGAAACACCGGTGCCGGAATGAAATTCCAAAGACCAAATAAAACGATAAACACAAAACCGTAACTGAGAGAACGCAACCCCAGCCACAGCAGACGAAGCCGCAGCGTCAGATCCGAAGATTTCAGCGAGTCACAGTGATTTTCCGGAGTCCCATGACAGAACGAGATCAGAAATGATTTGAAAAAATCATGCTGAAACGGACCGCCCCACTTCCAGGATTTTTGCAGACGAGCCGCCAGCTTTTGAAAATTGCGGGACAGCAGCCACCAGCCAACCAGTGGGATTGTGATCTTTGAAAGCCAGACTGCGAACTCCATCACTTTTTACCTTCTACCTTCGGTTTGCGAGTCGCCGGCGAATACAAATCGTAGCGAACCGTCTTCCCTTCGAAACTGTGAATCACACCGCTCGTCAGCTCAGGCGCTTTCACCGGTCGCTTGACAACGACTCGCTCGGCTTTTGAATCCAAGGCGGCATTCATCAGCTCGACTGAATCCGTGTCGTCGCCGACCCATTTTCGGAAGATCTGCATTTCCTTTCGCGGAAGTGCGGATTTTTTCTTATCCGGAAACATCGGATCCAAATAGACTGTCGAGACGTCTTTCAAATTCTGAAGCATTTCGATCGAATCTCCAAAATGAATTTTCAATCGGCTCTCGCCGGATCTTTGAAGAGCATCAGCCAACAGCAGATAAACAACTGGCGAGCGCTCGCAACCCTCAACCTTGGCCCCCAACTGGGCCAGAAACCAAGCGTCTTGCGCCAATCCCAAGGTCGCATCGAAGACACGGTTGTGACCTTTGGAAAGTCCGATGGCTTTGGCGATCAGCTCTTGCTTCCCGCGATGGGCCGAGCGCTGGTAATTCACCGAATCCCCCAGGAAATCCAGATTCAGCAGACCCAGATCCTCGTCGACCAAGGAAAGGCCGCGCTCGTCATAGAGAAAATGGGATCCTGTGGGCTTTGCGGCTTTTGTGATTTTCAGAAATTTTTCAACTTGCTCGAGCTGTCCCTGCAGGGTCAGAGGCAAAGGCATTTCGGCTTTGAGTGGTAGCTCGATCAGGCGGCCCAAACAATCCACACCAGTTCCAGAGACCAAACAGCCATCAAAGCCAGAAGTCCCTTCTGTCCCGCATGGACCAAAGTTTTCATATGCGAACCCACCGGACTTTGCAGATTCCACAGTGCGCGAATGAAAACAAAGCTCAGTGCGGTTGACAAAGTCAGTGTCACAACGCCGGTCCACCAAACTCCGAGGTAGAATGGGTAAGCGACAAGAGCTGTCATCAAAAGCGCCCAGCAGAAAATCAGCCAGGCTTTTGATTTTTCAAAACCAAGCCATGTCACCGTGTTTTCGAAACGCGCTTGGTTGTTGATCATCAGCTGCTCGAAATTTTTCAGGTGCAAATAGAAAACGGAAAGCCATCCACTGAGGCAACCCAAGAACAACGTGATCCAATCAAACTCGGCACCGACAGAATACTGGATTCCCATCGTCAGCAGCGGACCCAAAAGCAGAAACACGGCCCACTCGCTCCAGCGGCGGTATTTCAATCCCATTTTGTAAGAGGTCATGCCCATGATTCCCAGCAAAGCGACGGCTCCCAGCAGAATCAAAATTTTGGGATATCGAATAACCGCGGAACTTCCGAAACCAAGGCCCATCGAAAGATAGATAAAAGACCACATGCGAACTTGTGCCGCTGTGACCCAACCTTTTTGAATCGCATGACTGCCGGACCACGGATGCAATCGATCCAAACCCGACAGGTGATCGAGATAGTCATTGCGAAGATTTACGGCCGTCATCAAAAACATCGCACCTAAACCGGCCAGAGCACCCGACACCGGATCAAAAAGAGTCCCCGCCTGCCAGTTGCGCGCAAACACCAAGAAGATCGGGAATGCGACCATCAACAGGTTTTTCACTTTCAAAACTTGCAGCCAATGAAGGCCTAAGAACGGCGGCTGGATTTTTTCTTTCGGCAAAATTTGAAATGTCACTTGCTCCAGCGACGTGTTCACATTTAGGGACTGCAGCGGCAGTGCTCGCTTCTCTTTGGAGAAAGTGCCCTCGATGTAGGAAGAAAACCGGGGATCACTTTTCGACAGCGTGATCAGCTCGGTCATGACGGCTTTCGTCTCCAATACAGGATCTCAGTCAAAGGCTCGAGCTGTTTGATCAACGATTTTTCATCTTCAGACAGATAGCGGCTCAAAGTTTTCAAGTGATGCTGATAAAGCTGGATCAGGAAAATATTTTTCTCGTCGAATTCTTTCACCGCTTGATCGAAAGCATCTTTGCCGCCGATGCAGTTTTGGAAATCGACCAAAGCCTGCGCGCCTTTTAACTTCTGTCGGCCTTCGCCGGTAAGTCCGCGGGTTGCAAACGCGGCAAAAGAATTCAGGTAGCCGGATTTGAGATCGCCCAGCACTGCTTTGCCTTCGGCATTTCGGACATCGTAATCCAGCAAATCATCCGAGCGCTGGAACAACTGACCCAAAAGTGTTCCCATTTCTTCCAGTGTCGTGTGCAGCTCGGGCTCGTAGCGCTCGCTGGCGATGAAAGGGGCTCGCAAACACCACTTGAACAACGAAGCTGTTTTCAAATTGTGAACTCGGTCCAATTGACTGAGCTCGACATTCAAGTCGCCGACCAAAGAATCTTGCAGCCACTCGCCTTCCAGCAAATCCGAAATCACCTGGGCTGTGTACTGCACCAATCGGATGTTGCCAAAGCTGGAGAGATTCACCATCACTCGAGCCAAAAGATAATCGCCGGCCAGCACCGCGTATTCGGGTGTGAAGCGCAGCCAGGCTGCGGTTTTTCCACGACGCAGATTCGAGCGATCGATCAGATCGTCATGCAAAAGAGAGGCGTTGTGGATGAACTCGATAGTTTGAGCCAGCAATGTTTCGGTGCGATGGTTGATTTTCAAATGCTCGGCGAACATTTTGATCAGCTTGGCTCGGAAACCTTTGCCGCCCGAAAACAGATCATCGTACAGGGTGTTGAGCTTGGGCAAATAAGCTGGAAAATCCTGTGGATCGAAGATTTTGATGTCGCTAGATCGGACGTCCATCGCTGCGCGTTACCATTCCTGAAAAGTGAGGCATAGATTTCGAAGAATCCGCCTTTGAAGTCAAGCCTTGAAGTATCGAAAAGCATGCTTCATAAAGGTGACTGACCACTAGCCACCCTAAGCCGAGGATACTTTTATCGCTGTTCAATTTCATATCGAATTGCCGATCCGATTCCGCGACGCCGATCCTGCCGGGATCAGCTACTTCGCCAACATCTTTAATTTCGCGCACGACGCTTTCGAAGAGTTTATCCAAGCTGCTGGATTTGCTTGGAAAGAATGGTTTCAGACCCGCGATTTCGTAGTCCCCATCCGCCATACCGAGTGCAATTTCAACCGCCCGTTTTTCCCAGGCCACAAATACCAGATCCACGTGACGGTCGCCAAAATTGGCGACTCTTCATTTGTCATGCGCTACCTGTTTTACGACCGCGAAAATCTGCACGCCGAAGTCCGAATGACCCATATCTTCTTGGACACTAAAACCAAGACCAAAGCGCCTGTCCCTGAATTGGTCCGCAACCGATTGAAGGTTTATCTCGATGCCAGCCTCCAAAACTAAAACCGAATGGTGGAGCGAAGGCCTGCGCTTTCAGTGCCAAGGTTCCGGCAAATGTTGCACTTCGCATGGCGAGTACGGCTTCGTTTTTCTGACCAAAGAAGATCGCAAACGTATGGCCGATCACTTGGGAATGACTCTCTCCGCGTTTACGCGCAAACACTGTGAGCGAACGAATGGTTTTTTCCATTTGAAAGAAGACGGAAAAAATCCCGACTGCGTATTTTTGAAAGACAAGCGCTGCTCGATCTACGAAGCTCGCCCGATTCAGTGCCGGACTTGGCCTTTCTGGCCAGACGCGATGAATGCCAAGACCTGGAAAAAAGAAGTGGTCACGTTCTGTCCCGGTGTCGGCAAAGGTCCTGTGATTTCTCCAGAAAGAATTCAGGCCGCTTTGACCGAGCAAGCTGAAAGCGAAAAAGCGTCGGAAATCGAAGCTCGTCAGTTCCTGATGAAGAGCCAACAATAATCTGTCCCAAGGCCCAGAGGCCTCTCTTCAAAAAAGGTCTATACTGAAAACTGCTTTTCGAAGGTGTTTTCAATGATGCATTTTCTGCTTTTGGCACTGACTGTTTTCACCACCACACAAGTCATTTCATCCCAAGCACTTGCTGACAAACAGACCGGCAAACTACCGTTCAAACTGGTTCACCGCCTGACTTTGTCTCCGGACCAATACAAATGGCTGACGGTCGAGCAGCGCAAAGCCTACATCAGCGAACTGCGCGCCCATTTCCAAAACTTCGAAGATGCCCGTCGCGGCCAAACACCTGTCGCCAGTTTTAGTTTTTGGATGTCACAAGCTTTTGCCGACGGTGAAGGCCGATGCCTGATTGGTGGCGCGGATCAGCCCTTGATTGGCGGCAAATGCTCGTCACGCAATAATGAATGCGAAGGCCAGCCCGACAGTTTCAAATGCGGAGCTGTTTTCAGCAGTGTTTGTATTTCACGCACACCTGTGAATTCAATTTCCAGCCGCTGCCGAATGGAAGCAGACAAGACTGTGACGATGACACCGGACCAGTACGAATCTTACGACATTGATTCGCAAATCATTTACAACAAGTACTGCCCGGAAGAGAAAGCTGCCAGCGTTCCATGTGCTCAGTTGAAAAAACAAATGGAAAGTTCGCGCGGCAAATTCAGTAAAACTGCGGACAGCAATCAACAAGCGGCCCAACCTCCACCTGTTGCGACAACCGGCGCGGACGGCAAACCGACAGCTCAAACGCCGGCCCCTGCCTCAACTAAGCAAGGAGCAAAACCTCCGGTGCCTTCTGCGGCCGCGCCAGCTACGACCACTCCGACAACATCCCCTGGAAGCTGCGTTGATGCAGATCCCCTTGGCGTCGGTTGCGTGAACGATTCTGTAGCTGTTGCGAAATACGGCAACTACGAAAAATGCAAAGAAAAAGGGGATGCGGTCAAATGCGGAGAATTCCAAATGGTCACCTGCCAGCACAATCTCTATTCATCCGGAATCAGCACTGGCAATCTGGCCATCTTTTTTGAAGCCAACCCGAAAATTCTTGCGGAGGTCAGCAAGGGAATGGAAATTCCGCCAGACGCAGTCTTGAATATGTACAAAAAGAACCCTGCATACATGGCCGAAGATGTCATTGGGGACTCGAAAGAGGATCTGATCCACATAGCGGAAACAGTGAATAAGAAGAACAACCTCTGCGGAGATATTTCAAATTTAGCAGGCCAACGTGCCAGCCGTGCTCGCTGTGAACTGCAACAACAGAAACTGGGATCACCGTCTGTGACTTTGAAAGAGATCACGGAGATGGCGAATAAAAATCAGAATGAAATTCCGAATCATGTTCGCAACTGCGAGCAAGGAAAAGAATCCTTCCCTCAAACTTTGCGTCTGGCGGCGAAATGCCCGGACTCCGAAAAGTGCATGGGACCAACAATGGTCGCCTATCCGCTGTCAGTGAAAACATCAGGCAATACAACCACCGTCGAGTTTCTGGATGCTGACGGATCGACAAAAAATTTGGATATTGAATCTGACAGCAAAGGAAACATGACCGTCGAAGATAGGAACCACAAAAAGTATTCGGTCACAAACCTGCAGAAGGTGGCTCCTTGTCTTGGCGCTCGATCGAACAAAAATCCGGCTCAATATGCCAAGCAGCCTGAATGCTATCCGCTGGCTCAGTTCCAAAAGAACCAATCGCAAACTCAGCCTGTCCCTGATGCGGCTAAAGCTGCGAAGCCAGGCACGAAATAGCCTGTCGAACTCTTGCACATTGACAGGGGCGGATCCCGCCCCAGATTGATGTGCAGGAGACCTCATGCAAGCTCTCATCCTTGAAACTTGGCTGACTCGCAAACCGCACCCTTGGAGTTTTATCGTCGGTGCGGGTGTGACTTTGCTTTTGGCGATCATCAGCATCGCCTACCTTCGAGATTTTTCCGGGGCCGCCACGTGGATGGCTGCGAACAAAACTCAAGTCTTCGATCAGCATCAGTACTGGAGATTGTGGTCAACCCTGTTCGCTCATGCCGATGAAAAACATCTGCTCTCGAATTCATTTTTGTTTTTCATTCTAGGATCTTTTATGACGGGCTACTTTACCTCGTGGAATTTTCCGGTGATGGCCTTGTTCTTTGGTGGCGTGACCAATTGGATCGTGCTTCGTGGAATGCCACCTGAAACCAATCTGATCGGAATGTCAGGAGTTGTGTTTTGGTTGGGTGGAGCGTGGCTGATTTTGTATTTCTTGATCGAGCGTCGAAAAAGTCTTTACCAGAGGACATTGCGAGCGATCGGTGTCGGACTGCTTTTGTTTTTTCCGGCTGAAGCCTTTGATCCTTCGATCAGCTACAAAAGCCACTTGGTCGGATTTTCGCTGGGCCTGGCTTGGGGATTGATCTACTTTTTGCTCAATCGCCGCCGTTTACGAAAGGCCGAAACCTATCGGCTTGTTCTGGATGAGCCCGAGACCTAGATTTCAACTGGCCCGGCATTCGCAATAACTTCAGCTTGGATTTTAATTGGTTCTTGCGATCGATTCTTGCAGTTTCGACGCCAGTTCCGTGAATCTCTTTCCAAAGCTGTCGAAAACTTGGCCGGCTTTGGAGTGGTGGCAGTTGAATCACAGAGGTGGCTTATGAAGTTGCAGACAGCAGTTCTGATCGCAAGCGCATTGGTATTGGGAGCCTGTGGCTTTCGCACAAAAGAGATCCGCGAATCCGATTTGACTCCAGAAGTGGCGTCGCCAACGGCAACAAAAGTTGAACCGAAAGCCTTGGATGCCAAAGGCCACGAGATCATGGCCGATCCCAAGTTCAAAGACTCTCTGGGAAAAATCGAACGCGGCAATTACGAGCTGAGTGAACACATCCAGGCCGGCAGCTTGGTTTTCGCAGGCGTGTCCGCTTCTGAAACCACTCCACACAATTTGACTGTTGATCAGCGCATCGACATCAATCAGGAATCACAGCTGAACTTCACTCGCGCCATTAGCGACGAAGAAATATCGGTGATGAATGAAGTGATCGGGCTGAATACCTATATCAATGTCGGTTGTAGCGATATCAATCCCGCTTTGATTGCCGGACTCACCCGCATCAAACCAAAAATGCAGCACGGTTACATGCACGTCCACGCCAAAAAAGTTTTTATCTGCGCGAAAAACATCGTTCAGGAAAAGAACGCCATCGTCTATGCGGACGAGCTGGTCTTGAACGGGACCAGTTTTGGATTTGCTCAAGATGGTGGTCTAATCAACATCTGTGCCAAGACTTTAACCCTGATCGGCGATTCGCGCATCAATACCAGCATCAAAAATGCGGACTCTGCGGACCAGCTGGGCTCGCCACTTTTCTTGACCGTGATCAAAGAGATCAAAGGTACGGGCTCGCTCAGCCTCAACAAGCCTTAGGCACAGTCTGATAGACCTTTGTCGTCTGTAGTCTCATCCTGATCCTTCCGAAATAGAAGGGTTAGGAGAGTGTCATGAGAAAGCAATTTTTTATCGTCTTTTCCGCCCTTTTTTTTCTGACAGCGGTTGCCGGATATTTCTGGTGGCCATCCTTGTTCTCTCTGCTGATCACAGGTCCTTTGTTTGCGATCGGAATGAGAGATGCGACCCAAACCAAGCGTGCAATTTTGCGAAACTTTCCGCTGCTGGGAAATTTCCGCTACCTGTTTGAAATGATCCGCCCCGAAATCCAACAGTACTTCGTCGAATCCGAAACCAACGGTGCTCCGATCCCGCGCGAGATTCGCTCGGTCGTCTATCAACGAGCGAAAGAGCAAACCGACACACTTCCCTTCGGAACTCAAAAAGATGTCTACAGTGAAGGCTACGAATGGCTCAATCACTCGCTGGCGCCTCATCATGTGCCGCCTGAAAGCCTCCGTGTCACCGTCGGCGGTCCCCAGTGCACCAAGCCTTACTCGGCCAGTATTTTCAATATTTCGGCGATGAGCTATGGCGCTTTAAGCAAGAATGCCGTTCTGGCGTTAAGTGGCGGTGCAAAACTTGGTGGATTTTATCACAACACCGGCGAAGGTGGCGTCAGTCCCTATCACCTCGAAGGTGGAGGTGATCTCGTTTGGCAAATCGGAACCGGATATTTTGGCTGCCGCACATCGGATGGCGGATTTTCGCCAGAGGCCTTTCGCGAAATGTCCACGCACGAAAATATCAAGATGATCGAAATTAAACTGTCCCAAGGAGCAAAGCCTTCGCACGGCGGGATTTTGCCAGCGGCGAAGATCACTCCTGAGATCGTCGCCA
This sequence comes from uncultured Bdellovibrio sp., assembly GCA_966211485.1. Lineage (GTDB taxonomy): Bacteria > Bdellovibrionota > Bdellovibrionia > Bdellovibrionales > Bdellovibrionaceae > 21-14-0-10-47-8. The sequence continues at coordinate 4,027 of CBIHPB010000052.1, read as the reverse complement.
TCCGCAAAGTTGAGATGGGTAAAGACGTGATCTCGCCTCCAGCGCACAAAGCTTTCTCGACGCCAATGGAGCTTCTGCAGTTCGTTCAAAAACTGCGCGAGCTTTCCGGCGGCAAGCCTGTCGGATTTAAACTTTGCATTGGCCAGCCGCACGAATTTATCGCGATCTGCAAAGCCATGCTGGAATCGAAAATTATGCCGGACTTTATCACGGTCGACGGCGGCGAAGGCGGCACGGGAGCCGCTCCGCTCGAGTTTTCAAACAGCGTTGGTGCTCCTTTGGAAGAGGGTCTCACTTTCGTTCACGACGTTCTAGTTGGCTTTGATTTGCGCAAACACATTCGTGTGATTGCATCCGGAAAAGTCTTCACCGCTTTCAATCTCTTCTCGCGAATGGCTTTGGGTGCGGATATCTGCAACACCGCTCGCGGAATGATGCTGGCCTTGGGCTGCATTCAAGCTCGCCAATGCAACACCAACCACTGCCCGACAGGTGTCGCCACCAGCAATCCTCAGTTGGTGCAGGGCCTGGTTCCTTCTGATAAGAAGGTCCGTGTTTTCAATTACCACCGTCACACCATCGATGCCTTCGCTGACTTGGTTGGCGGAGCTGGTTTGGTGCGCACAGGACAGATCTCGCGCAATCACGTCAATCGCCGTATTTCAAACGACTGCATCCGCTCTTACGCCGAACTTTTCCCTTACACCGAGCGAGGCAGCTTCTTGAAACTTGACGGAGCCGGCAAATATCAAACGGCATTCGACAAGGCATCACCCCACGAATTCACTCCGTATCACATGCCTTTACGAAAAGCTTTGTAAGCTACCACGACTGTGGCGAACGTTTTTTCCACGGAAGTTCCGAAACGGATTTCAACTCTGAAATCCGTTCGAACGGCGCAACCTGCCGATTGAATTCAGCCTGCAACTCAGCAGCATCCACATCACCTAGATATTGCATCAAGATCCGGTGACCAGTTCGAGAATCTGGTACTGCAGTTAAACTGAACGACTGCCATTGTTGAGGCATCATTTGCTGAGCCAGAATTTCCAATCGTGACTGCAAACGCTGAAGATCCACGCCTTCGCCATTCACTTTCACAAAATCGGAACCGCGGCCTTTGGGAATCAGAAAAGATCCCTGTATTTCAACCATGTCCTGAGTACGATACCAGCCGTCAACTTTTGGATCTGACCAAATCATTTCTCCATTTATGATCTGAGCAAAGCCGGTCATCAAAGCCGGACTGCGAACTTCCAGAATATGGCTTTCACCAGTTCTGGCTTCCACATGCGAAAGAATCTGCAATGCTCTCTCGCTCCTTCTCCAGCTATCCAAAGCAGCCGTCGCAATTTGCGAGCAGCATTCGGTCATTCCGTAGCTTGGCAGCAATGGCCAACCCAACTCACGTGCCGACTGATACAGCTCTTCGGAAAGGGCGCTGCCGCCAATCACGATCGCTTTTAAAGAAGCAGGCGCGCGCCGTTTCAATTGCAGGAGATCAAAAACTTGTGTCGGAACCAAAGCCGACAATGTCGCACCCACCGATTCAACCAATCGGCAAAACGCCTCGGCATCCCAAGACTCCTGCCGCACCACTTGGGCACCTGACAGAAATGCACGTGCTTCGATGCTCAGACCACCGACATGAAAGCGGGGAAGATTCTGGATCCACACGTCCTTCGAATCACTTTGCAAATGCTGATTGACCGCTCGAGCCGATGCCAGAAAAGCTGACTTTGAAAGCGCCATCAATTTCAGAGACTGACCGGCTTGCTTGGACGAACCCGACGAAGCAATCCAAATATGCGCAGGCTTTGCGAATCGCTTCGCAAGTTCTTCGAGTTCTGATTTTTCGGATTCTGGAAGACGAGGATTCAGAAAGAGATGTGACTCTTCACTGTGCCAATCTATCTTTCCACCGGTATCCATTCTTGTTTATCCCAAAGCTCGTCAAAGCCAATGCCGGTTCCCTTGATTTCCTTCAGGAAAGGACCGGTGGTTTGAATATGATTCATAAACTCATTCGGCTTGTAAGCTTTCAAAGTCAAGCAGCCGCAATCCAGCAGCGCGTTGGGATAGAACTTCTTGATATCGGCCGCCTGAGCCAAGGCATGCGCCACACCCACTGGATGATCCAGCGAACTTGAAACCACCATTTTTAGAGCATAGCGGTTGATAAACTTCATCGCCTTATCCATATCGGTCCGCGCCGGCTTCAAAACCACGATCCCGAATGGCGGACGAGACGTGAACTTATCAAAATCGATTTTTTCGTTCTCAATATCGATCGCCACAGGGGCGATCTTCGCAGCTTCAGCCCAGGCATCAATAGCCCAAGGAACCGGATCCTCGACAAATTCGACACGCGCTTTTTCCGCTGTCCCTAAATGTGAAAACAATCGTTCGAATTCTTGAAAGTCTGTCTTAGCGTTGAAATCCAATCGCACCAAGACCGGATTTTGTTTCAAGAAGCGATTGATAAACTTTCCTTCTTCATCAACCGCTCGGCCGACTTTAAATTTGTAAGTGGTGAAACCCGCAGTTCGAGCTTCCCGGACAGCGGCTTCATTGAACTTGGTAAAGTCACTGACCAAGAAATGATTTTTAACTTTGCTGGCACCCGAGTGGGCATTTTTCTTTTCCTTGCGCCACTGGGCATCTTTCTTTGCCAGCCAAATGGATTGCTCCATCAGGTGACTGATCTTTCCCATCGCCAACGCCCGAATTTGATCGACGATATCGGCGTCGCCAAATTCAGGCCAAGGAAAGATATCGGAATATCCGATCAACCCATTGGGCCATTGAACTTTTAGCAAAGCACCATTCCTTGGCGAGGCATCCGCAACGGCGCCAAACACATGCCAAGGAGTGAGCTCATACCTTGAAGTCCAAAATTTGATCATAGAAAGAATCCCACCGACAACAGAGCACCAAAAATCAGATGCAAGCCTGCCGCCTTCCCTAAAAACTTATTATAGGCCGGACTGGGCTCTGTCTCAAAGACCAGTTTCGAGATCATCATCGCCATGGGAAGAGATAAAAACGGCAGCAGGAAGGTTCCGTAGCGCCCGCCTTGCATCCAGAAAAGTCCAAGAAGAAAAGGCAGGAAGCAAAGAGTGGCGATTTCCCACCTCGCAAAGCGCTTTCCAAACCGGACCGGCAAGGTTCGCTTACCGACCAATCGATCGCCGTCCACATCGCGCAAATTATTAATCGCAATCAGGACCGTGCAGTGCAAACCGACCTGCAATCCAGCACAAATCGCCCCAACGGACAGATCACCTGTGTGGAGATAGTAAACTCCGCCGACCGCAATCAGTCCAAAAAACAAAATCACAAACAGATCACCCAGGCCCTTATAGGCCAAAGGAAAAGGTCCTGCTGTGTAGCCATAACCCATCAACACGGAAACAAGCCCGACCAGCAAAATCGGAACTCCACCGTGAATCACCAAAGGAATTCCGCAAAGCACAGCCAATAAAAAACATCCCGAACCCATCCACAGAACTTGCTTGGCAGTGAAAATTCCAGCCTGAGTCACACGTTGAGGCCCGATTCGCTTTTCGGTGTCCGCCCCTTTTTTGAAATCCATCGCATCGTTCACAAAATTCGTGCCGATTTGAATAAAGAACGATGCCAGTAAAGTCAGCACACTGACCCACCACAGAACTTTTCCTGTTTCCACTTTTGCGAGACAGGTACCAACGATAATAGGAATAAGCGCGGCCGTGAGCGTCTTTGGACGTGCCGCTTGAATCCAAGCTTTGATATTTGCCATCTGGCGATATTGATCCTTTTTTCCGAGCTTGGAAAGTGGATTTCATCGCACTGGCGATGCAGGACGAAAAAAAGCCCCGTCCTTTCGGTACGGGGCTTTTCGTTGGCATCAAGAGCAATCTTTATTTCGTGATTGTCTGAATTCGGCAGCTCTGGAACCGGTTGTAAACCGGAGTCGACGGAGGCTGCGGCGTCGGAGTGTGATGATCGTCGCACTCGGGGCGATACGGATCCCAACCTGGTCGGT
>CBIHPB010000051.1:0-14665 GCA_966211485.1 uncultured Bdellovibrio sp. | reverse complement strand
CCTATGAAAAATTTAGTTTTGGTTGATCATCCGATTGTGCGCCACTCGCTGACCCGACTTCGCGACAAAACGACGGAAAGCTCGGCCTTTCGCCGCAAGCTCAATGAAATTTCCCGCTGGATCGCCTACGAGGCGACTCGGGATCTGAAAACGTCTCCGGTGGAAATTGAAACACCGCTCGCGAAAATGAAAGCCGACAAGATCGAGAACACGCCAGTGATTGTGTCGATCATGCGGGCCGGAAACGGAATGTTGGACGGTCTCTTGGGTGCGATGCCTTTCGCGGCTGCCGGACATATTGGGATTTACCGCGATAAATTCATTCACAACACGGTCGAGTACTATTTGAAACTGCCAAACGATATCAAAGGAAAGCCTGTATTCTTGGCAGACCCTCTGCTTGCGACCGGCGACACAGTTGTGGCTTGTGTCGATCGCTTGAAACAATTTGAGGTGGGTCCGATCACCATGCTTTGTGTTCTGTGCTCGAAAAAAGGATTAGAGCAGCTGCATCACTTCCACCCAGATGTGAAAGTCTACGCGGTGTCTGTTGAGCCTGAGATGAACGAAATGGGCTACTTGATTCCGGGCCTAGGCGATGCGGGCGACCGTATCTATAAAACGATGTAATTTTTCGCGGTGGTGAATTTGAATTCCAGAACTTGGGTGATCGCCATTGTCGGTGGCAGCGGAAGCGGCAAGACGACCTTGGCGAAAAAAATCAAAACCAAATTGGCCGTCCATGGCTGTACGATCTTAGGTCAAGACAGCTATTACATCGATCAAAGTTCCAAGTTTGATCACGATGGCGGGGCAGTGAATTTTGATCATCCAAATTCTTTGGAATTCAGTTTGCTTGGGCGCCACATTCAGGAATTGAAACAAGGCCGCAATATCGAAGTTCCAGTCTATGACTTTGCGACTCACAAACGTTTGGTTCAGACGGAAACTTTTCATCATCATCCGGTGATTCTGGTTGATGGCACTTTGATTTTGTCACAGCCGCAGCTTTTGCCGCTGTTTGATGAGTCTGTGTTTCTGGAAGTCGATGAGGGAACACGCTTTCAGCGGCGCATGAAACGCGATGTGGAAGAGCGCGGCCGCACGCCAGAGGGCGTTCACGAGCAATTCTACAAACAAGTCAAAGTCATGCATGATCAGTTTGTCGAGCCTTCGAAGAATGCGTCCAGCATTCTGATTCGTGGATCGCAGGTGCATGTGCAGATCAAATCCTGCTCGGAATTCCAGCCTTCGCTTTTGCAGCTTCTGAAAGATCTTTAGCCGAAAATTAAACAATTCATTTCGGGTCATTTTGACAGCTCTCTACGCTTGGCGGCGGGGTCTGTTTTGCGTTATCGCAATTGTTTGACAGAGTTGCGGACCGGTTGAAAACTTGGACCTAACAAAAGGAGACTGTGATGAAAAAAGGTCTGATTTTTTCTGTTTTGGTATCTGCAATGGTCGCTGCTTGTGGCGGCATCAATGGCAACATGTCTGTGAACGAAGCGTTCCAATTGAAGGATCGCAAAGGGAATGTTTATGACATTGCGGCTGGCAATTATGAAATCAACATGAACTACAAAGAAAACAAAAACCGCCTGATCGTCACTTTCGATAGCCTCAATGGTGAAAAGGCTGTGATCGAGGCCAACACTCCAGAAGGTTTCGAACTGCCTGAAAACGGACCTTTCGATTTGGCTGCCGCTGATTACGGTCAAAGCGTGGACCTGCACGGCACGATGGCGACAAATCGCACTCGCTCTCCCGAGCAGTGGGGACGTCAATCATGCCAATACACGGATTACGAAACTATCTGCCAAACCAATGGACACGGATCGACTGTTTGTCATCAGCGTCCTGTGAGCCGTCCAGGTTATCAAGATATCCGCTACTTTGACGAAACCACCGAGCGCACCTTGCACGCGGTTTTCGCCAACGCCTCAGCATCGGTTGCCGAAGTCAACGGCCACTCGATGTTCACTCAACGCCGAACCACTTACCAAGGCATCTGCGGCCGCTGGTAGTTCTGCTAGAGGCAGCAGCCGTTTGGTTGCGGTTTCAGTTTGCTGATGACATCAAACCCCAAGCCCACAAAGCTTGGGGTTTTGTTTTTGTATTTGCTATTGTGGGGTTCCGCAGGCATTAATCCAACATGCCTGCCAGCTTGGGGATGAAATCGAAAACCTATACAGATCTGGTTTTCGGGATTTCTAGTCTACTGTATATTTTTGGTTATGTGACAGAGATGCCGGCTCATTTCTTTAATGTTCTTGTCGTTGCATCTTTGTTTTTTGCTCTTCCTTTACTGAAAGAGCGGTTGAGCTTTCGATGGCCGATTCTTTTGGCTGTGTCGGGCTTTGCATTGATTGCCAGCGCAGTTATTTGCCTGGGTCTTCAAAAATCCGGCATCACGGACGCTGGTATCTATGGCACTGGAGGTTGGGCTCTTTTCTCGATTTTAGTTTTAGCTCCCTTTCGAGAGGAAGCTTTCTATCGATTTATTTTGTGGCAACCATTGGAATGTCGGCTCCATATTTCAATCGTGATCGTTCTGACGTCGTTTCTTTTTGCGCTGGCTCATCTCATTCCATTTTCTACGCTAGCGGCAAGTGAGAGATCTTTTGCTCTTGCACAAAGTGGCTATACATTTGTATTTGGACTTGTTGTTGCAACCATCAACGCGAAAACAAAATCGCTAACGACAGTGGTGAGCGCACACCTCTTCGCAAATCTCGGAGCCATCATCGGGTTTCGCCTTTTGGCCACCTAGTCGCGACACGGCTTCTGATCCACTCATCGGGATTCTGGCTCTGATTTTTTAGCGGACTAGAAAATGAGCCTATGAATCGAGGTTGTTTTCAATCGGACCTGCTCGAGCCCGCACACGCCTCAGTCGATAGAGCATCTGGTTGAAGCGCTTGAGATAAAGTTCGCGCTCGGCATATCCCAGCTCTCGTTGGCGGTGATTGCCTTCGAAATACCCGCGAAGTGCAAGCTCTTCGAATTTTGAAAGTAAGACCCGGGTGAACGCAAGCCCATCCCAGAATCGTCCAAACTTTCGGCCTTTCTTAGCTCCCGTGATCTTCCGGGCGAGCAGGGCCGTAAAGGATTTCAGGAACTGACCCATGCGTTTTCGATCTTTGAATCGAACTTTGAGATGCAGATGATTTCCCATATTCACCCAATCCAGAATCTCAACAAAAAATTTCTTCGATTTTTCGCGCAGGAGCTGCGCCACAAGCCGTTTGTGCGCATAGAAGGAAAGCTCACCTTTTGCTTTTGAAGACTTCAGCACAACATGTGTGACCTTGCCAGGCAGCAGAGGGCGAGCGATTTTCCGTCGCTTTTTAAGAGAGACGCCTCCGTGGCTGCAAGCTTTGATGGTTCGAAGATCTGATTTTGGAATGAGAAATAGCTGCATTTGTGGGGCAATATAATTTCATTCGTAAATGAAGGCAATAATTATCTTTAGCAGTTTCGGACATTTATTTGAGATTGTGCCGTCCTATTTCGGTCGCATTAAACTTGGAGAAATTAGAGCCGGGAAATTGAGCTGCATGCAGTTGGCTGAATTGGAGCCGGGAAATTGAGCTGCTTGCGGTGACTGAGTTAGAGACAGAGGATTGAGCTGCGCTAAGGAAAAACGCAGAGTTTTAATCCACAAATGAAGTCATTCGATGTCGTTAGAGCTACTCCGTAGCCGAAGTCTTGCCTGGAGGTTGAACCACCGCGATTGGTTTCTGCAGACTGAACTTGGCTTCGCTTGGCAGAAACAAACGGTAGCCCTTCGGGATTGCGTAGTTTCGGCGGAAGCTGCGGTCCAGTTCTGGGTTGTAGAGCAGGATCTCTTCGCTCGAAAGGCCTGTCAGCTGCACCAGTTGTTTCGGGCGCATGGCTTTCTTTAAATTCACCGAATCATATGTCAATGCCGGTGACGTCAAGTGATCCGGCCAGATGATATCCCGGTACATCTGCGCGTGCAGAGCCGCCAGGAAACAAGTGTAGAAATTGGCTGAAGCGAAATCGAAATTTTTCGAGCGGTAGGTGCGCACGATCTTGGCGATGTCTTTCGAGCCTGTTCGCTCCATCGCTTTGCGAACGCCACCTGGGCCGTGATTGTAAGCGGTCAGCGCTAATCCCCATTTCTTATGGAGGATGATGTAGTTTTCTTTCAGAAGTTTCGCGGCGGCTTCGGTTGCTTTCCACGGGCTGCGGCGCTCGTCCATTTGGTCGTTCACGCGCATAAACTGACGGCCCACGGTCGGCATAAACTGCCAGATCCCGGCAGCACCCACTTTGCTGGTGGCGCCGATGACGAAGCTGGATTCAACAAATGGCAGACGGGTGAGCTCGATCGGAAGATTTTTTTGTTTGAAGATCGCTTCCATTCCTTCCAGATATCGGCCACTGGTCGTCAAAGCGCTTTCATAGAAATCCTTCTGACCGGTTTGCACACGTAAACCTTGCGAAGACGTCAGAATGATTTTCTTTTGATTTCCTTTGATGCCTTCAAACTGCGCAAGCCAACCCAGCTCTTCGGTTGTCATGTCTTCTTTTTTCTTGCGCGCCATTTTCTTTAGCTTCTGACGGATTTCAGCGACACGCTTGGAAACAAGCTTTTGTGCTTTCACTACATTCAGCCACTGAGCCCGAGCCGGCTGCGCCAAAATATCAGACACATCGACGATATCAAAAATGATATGCGGGTGAAGTGAATCGTGAATGATCTTTTTGTTCGAATCAAATTCGGTGTAAACACGGAACCAAAACTTGGTCTGATTGAAAATCAGCTCGGGAATTTCAAATTCAGGAGAAATACGGCCGTCGAAATCCGACAAAATGCGGTCTGGTGTCGCGTTACCAATTTGAGGTTTCGCTTCATCTTCGATATTCAGAATTTCTGTGAGGTGCAGATCGTTGAAGATCTCTTCTGTTTCTTCCGTCTCCCAGAAAGGTACGGCTCGTTTGAAAGAAGCCTGCTCGGGTGGAACTGAACCGGCTCCGATGGTCTCGGGAGCAGAGGCGATCGCATCAGCTCCTTCCGTCGACTCTGATTCCAACTCTTCCGCATCCAGGTCTCCGGGGATCATGGCGGCATGCAATTCTTCAGGGGCAGCCGCTTCGGCCGTTGTCTGGGCTTGAGCCTGAGTCGATTTGAATTGAATGCGGATGGATTGCGATTGGAAGCTCAGGACGCAGATCATACCAAAGACAAAACCGGCAACAGCTGCTGCCAAGCTACGATAACGAGAAATAAACGCTTTGAATTTCTGCATTCGAGAAAACCCCAACCTTTGTAATCGGGGGATAACAAGGCAAGATCCTTGCCATGCCGAGAGGCGAGCATTCAGAGAAGAGCCAAGGGTGCTTGAAGTAATTTCATGAAAGTGACCAGATTCTGGTCACCGCAAGTCGGCGGGAATTTCAGAGTAAAGGCGAAGAATGAATCCTAAGAGTTACGACTGCTAAACAGGTTTTCGATCCGCGTGTCGGGCACAATCCAAATTGCTGCTACGCAGGCGTAGATCGCAATGGAAATCGCAGGCCAGCCGGCAAAGGCCAGTGCGATCGCCAGAGCATACAGAACCACCGAGATGTGGCCCTTAAAGTCCTTCCCAATCGCTCCGGTCAGAATCCAGTCCTGACCATGGTGAGAAATCAATGCTTTCATCATAATGCTGTAAGCAGTGCCTGCCATAAATAAAACGATGCCATAAAAAGCAACAGGGAGACTGTCGAAATGATTTTCTCCGGCCCAGGCTGTGACAAACGGAGTGAGCGAAAGCCAGAACAGCAAATGCATATTGGCCCAAAGGATCTTTCCGTTCACCTTTTTCACGGCTTGAAAGACGTGGTGATGGTTGTTCCAGTAAATGCCAACGTAGATGAAACTTAAGACATAGCTGAAGAAAATCGGGCAGAGAGGTTTGATATCTTCCCAGCTCGATCCATGTGGAACTTTCAGTTCCAAAACCATGATGGTGATAATAATGGCCAAGACGCCATCGCTGAAAGCTTCGAGCCGGCTTTTGCTCATCCCCGTGGTGTGTTCTGTGCTCATGGCCGTATCACAGCAGGCTTTCCCCAATAACGCAAGGTTCAAGCGCGGCTTCATATTTACAACTGCAAGTGCGATCTTCTACGCTTGAAGCATGATCTTTGGAAACGAATCGATTTCGCAGTACTCTCGCAGCAACATCGCGATTTGGATGACCATGGCTTTTCAAGCGGGCTTTTTGAACATCGGCGGCTTTATGGCCTGTCACCGATTTGTTTCCCATGTCACAGGCTTTGCGACTTTTTTTGGATATGAGATCAATCAGCCCGACAGCAGTCAGGCTTTTGGAATGTTGCTGGTTCCCTATTTTTTCCTGTTTGGCTGTATGCTGAGCGGGCAGTTGGTGGATATTCGGCTCAAAACCCATCAAAGGCCCAAGTACTATGTGGTGTTTGGGATGATGTTTTTGCTTTTGGTGCTGACCCTGATCTGCGGGCTGATGGGAACCTTTGGCGAGTTCGGCGAGTCACTGCAGTACTCGCGGGATTATGCGCTGCTAGCCGTTCTGTGTTTGGTCTGCGGAATCCAAAATGGCACGATCACCACCGTTTCAAAATCGGTGATCCGCACGACGCATCTCACGGGCATCACCACAGACCTGGGAATTGGGCTGATGCGATTTTTCAATCGTCACAAATTAAAAGAACCAATCGAAAATGAAGTCCGCGCTAATCTCATGCGCTTTGGAATTATCAGCTTTTTCGTTTTGGGCTCGGTGATTGGTGGTTATGTTTTCCGACACTTGCAGTATTGGGGCTTCGTATTTCCGGCATGTATATCCGGAGTTCTCTTCGCTCTGATGATTTATTTTCAGGTTTTGAAGTCTCAAAATCAAACAAGCTCTGTCTCCACTTAGGCGACAGAGCTCTTCTGTATTTCAGGACCTCTTCAAAAATCCGTCTCAGCCCGTCGCAGGATTGTGAAGGACCTAGACCAGAATTGAGAGACTCGCGACAAATATTAAGGAAAAATTCAGCAAGCCGAAACATTTTCTGAACAGATAATCTTATTTTAGAAAATGGGTGCTACATGACAAATATTTTTCGCGGGCTTCGTCTTAAGCTCATTCTTTTGGCTGGTATCCCGCTTCTTGGCTTGGTGATCAGCGGTACTGTGACTGTCATGAAAGGCAAAGACGTTGCCAAGCTGATTGGGCTTGTTTCCGAACGCACGCTTCCAACGATGATGGATGCGTCCGCTGTCCAACTGAATTACGCCAACACAATTCGCGGAATAAACGCCCTTTTTCTGGTTGCAGAACATCCGGATGAAAAGAAAGCTCAGCTGGAAAAAGTGCACGCAAGTTTCGAAAAATTGGACAAGTCATTTAAAGAGTTGGGCGAGCTTCCCATGAGCCCAGCCGTTGAGGTCGAGTATAAAGCTTGGGCCGCAACACTTGGAGAATTTAGAAAACTGAATAAAGAAACCTTGGAGCCATTGGAAGCAGGCGATGTAAAGCCCGAAGAAGTCGACAAAATGGTTGAAGTCTATCTTCACGGTCAGGCCAAAGAAATCAAAGATGCCGTCTTTAAAAAGAGCGAAGAGTTCAACGATCTTGTTGAAAAGCTGGGTGTTGAACGCGTGCAAACAGCAAAAGAAGACGCCGAGATGATGGTGCAGATTTCAGTCATCTTAGTGGCCTTGTCGGTTGTTTTGGCGTTGTTCACGGTTGTCATGTACACGCGTCAGATTCTGTCTTCTTTGACGGTTGTTCAAAATGATCTGACATCGTCTGGCTCACAGGTGTCCTCAGCATCATCGCAATTGTCGGCAGCTTCTCAGAGCCTGTCTTCGGGATCAGCTCAGTCCGCGGCTTCTTTGGAAGAAAGTGTGGCTTCGATTCAAGAGCTTTCTAGTATGGTCAAAATGAATTCTGAAAACGCATCGAAGGCGGCCGAGCTGTCCAAAGCCGGAAGCAAGAAAGCCAGCCAAGGCTCGGCCGAGATCAGCAAGCTGATCGAGAGCATGAAAGGCATCGCTGAGGGGTCACACAAAATCCAAGAGATTGTCTCTGTGATCGATGACATCGCTTTCCAAACCAATCTTCTGGCTTTGAATGCAGCTGTGGAAGCTGCGCGTGCAGGTGAGCAAGGAAAAGGTTTCGCCGTGGTTGCGGAAGCCGTTCGCACTCTGGCTCAGAAAAGTGCCGTGTCCGCAAAAGAGATCGCGGGATTAATCAATTCTTCTTCGACGATGGTTCAAGAAGGAGTTGAGATTGCCGAGACCAGCGGTCCGGTTCTGAGCGAGCTCGTCGAATCGATTCAGCAGATTTCGACCATCAATGAAGAGATTTCAACTGCCAGCAACGAGCAATCCAAAGGCATCGAGCAAATTTCTTCGGCCCTGACTCAGCTGGATCAAGTGGTGCAACAAAATGCAGGCACTTCCGAAGAAGTCGCGGCCTCTGCGGAAGAGCTGTCTTCCCAGTCTGCCACCGTTCGTGCCACAATTCAGGTTCTGACTTCTGTCATTGATGGCGGAAATCAGAAAAACGCCGCTTAATCCAAGTTCGCCACCTGTGCCTTGGCAACCGGTCAGGGCTTTTGATTGCAGCCTTAGCGCACCCGCCGTAAATTCCTGTTTATGAGGCGGGTGGGGTCATGAATCACGAGACACCATTAAGAATTCTCATGGTCGAAGACAATGAGGACGATCAGGCACTGGAAGAGCGCGAGCTGAAAAAAGCTGGCATCCGGTACAGCCTGGTCTGCGTCGACACTCGCCAGGATTTCGTTCATCAACTTGAAAATTTCCAAGCAGATTTGATTCTTTGTGATTATTCCTTGCCGCAGTTCAACGCCTTGGAGGCTCTGGAAATCCGCAAAGAGCGCGCCTCCCACATTCCGGTCATCATCGTCACCGGAACCTTGACCGATGAGATGGCGGTCGAGTGCCTGAAAAAAGGGGCCCTGGATTATGTGATCAAAGAACGCATCGTCCGTCTTCCCTACGCAATTCAGCGAGCGCTTGAGCACAGGCGCATGACCGAACAAAAAGAGGCCGATGCCGAGCTCATCCGACAAAGCGAGAAATTGCTGCGGGTGATGACGGGTGTCTTGCCAGCGCTGTTGGTCTACCTGACCCGGGATTTGCGCGTGCACTTTTGCAACCGGATTTACGAAAAATGGTTCGCCATTTCCAACGAGCAGGTTCTGGGGTTGACGATCGAGCAAGCTTTCAATCAGGAGATCAGTGATCAGTTCGCTTCTTATCTTCCGCAGCTGATGGAAGGCGAAACCATTCAGTTCGAAGCCTCCCTGGGCAGTGCAAATGATCGCCGAGTGGTCAGTCTTTCGATAAAGCCCGAGATGGATCCACGTGGCCAAGCCAAGGGTTTTGTCTGCTTGATGACCGACATCAGCCCGCAGAAGCATTACGAAGAAGCTTTGCTGGCAGCCAAAATTCAAGCTGACGCGGCCAATGAAGCAAAAAGTCAGTTTCTGGCCAACATGAGCCACGAGATGCGCACACCGCTGAGTGCGATGATGGGTTTTGCCGAACTTTTGATGACCCCCGAGCAAGCCGATGAAGATCGCCAAGACTGGCTGGGCCGTATTGTGAAAAACTGCGAACGCCTGAGAAAAATGATCGATGAGATTCTGGATCTTTCGAAAATCGAAGCGGGAAAACTGGAGGTCTTCAGATCATCGGTCTCTGTGTCGGAAGTGATCGATCAGGTCCGCTCGACCTTGTTCCCATTGGCGCTGGAGAAAAATTTAGAACTGCGATTTGAAGTGGACGGTCAAATTCCACGGGATATTGAATCCGATCCCATCAAACTTCGCCATATTTTTATGAACATCGTTGGAAATGCCATCAAATTCAGCGAGCGTGGGCCGGTCACAGTCCGGGCCCGGATGTTGGATCAGGTGAAACTGTCCTTTGAGGTGCAAGATCTCGGACCGGGGCTGACGCCTTTGCAGTCCGCGCACTTGTTTGAACCCTTCACTCAGGTCGACAGCTCGATGACTCGCAAGACGGGGGGCACGGGGCTGGGACTTGCGCTGGCGCGAAGATACGCGCGGGCTTTGGGTGGTGACGTGCAACTGACCCGCAGCGTCCCGGGTGAAGGCAGTACGTTTACGATTTCGATTGATCCCGGTGATTGCTCGACCGCTGAAATGCTAACTCAATTTTGTGATGACGGAAAGAAGGCACAACCTGCGGCCAACGGAAAAAATATTCAGCTTCCCGAATTCCGTGTCTTGGTTGTGGATGATGTGTACGACAATCAGGTGCTGGTACGAAGATTTTTAGAAAAAGCGGGCGCAACTGTGGATGTGGCCTCCGATGGCTCTGAAGCCGTCGAAAAAGCCCTGCAAGCCGAATATGATTTGGTGCTGATGGATTTGCAGATGCCGGTTTTAGACGGCTACAACGCGACTTCTCGGCTACGCGAGCAAGGCTATGAAAAACCGATCATTGCCTTGACTGCGCATGCGCTTCGGGACGAGCGGGTGCGATGCCTGAAGATGGGATTTAATGGATTTTTGACCAAGCCGATTCGTCAGAATGATTTGCTGAACCAGGTTTCAGAATACCGGCATTAAAGAGTAAAATAGAAAGTCGAACCTTTTTCAACCGCGCTTTCGGCCCAGATGGATCCGCCGTGACGGTGAATGATTCGTTGGACGGTGGCCAGGCCCACACCAGTGCCTGGGAATTCCGAGTTGCCATGCAGTCTTTGGAAAGCGCCGAATAATTTTTTCGAGTAAGCCATATCAAACCCGGCGCCGTCGTCGCGAACATAAAAGACGGGGCGATTGTTCTGTGAAGTTTTCACGCCGAATTCAATATGCGCTTCGGGATGGCGTGAGGTGTATTTCCAGGCGTTGCCGATCAAGTTTTGCAGCGCCACACGGATCAAGGAAGGATCGGCGATGGCTTCGACGTGTTCTTCAATTTTTGTTTCCACATGGCGTTTGGGCTCTTGGCTTTCGATCTCTTCGGTAATTTCATGAACGATTTCGCTTAAATTCACGGGGCTTGGGTTGATCGCCGTGCGCGTGATACGCGAGAGATTGAGCATGTCGTCGATTAGTTTTCCCATCTTTTGCACCGAGGTGCGAATTCTGGCGAGGTAGGCCTTGGCCTCACTGGGGAGCTGACTGCCGAAATCCTCCTCTAGCGCCTGGCTAAATCCGTCGACGCTGCGAAGGGGAGCGCGCAGATCATGCGAGACCGAGTAGCTGAAGGCTTCCAGCTCGCGGTTGGCGTTCGAGAGATCGAGATTGCTGTCTTTGAGCTGCTGCTCGGTTTGTTTCAGTGATGTGATATCACGAATGACAAGAACCGAATGGCCTGAGAGTCCTTTTTCGATTTCCAGAGGGGAAAGTGAAAGTGAGATCGGAAATTTCCGGCCGTTGTGCGACAGGCCCACGGATTCGGCCTCGAACTTTCCAGTATTGGGTATCCTGATTTCCGGTAAGATCACCGAAATCGGCTGCCCGATGAGATGATGGTTTTCAAATCCGAAGGTTTCTGTCATCACCCGGTTGGCGCGGACAATTCGGCCCGTCGGATCCAGAACCACCACACTGTCCACCATGGATTCAATAATACCTTCGACGTAATTTCGAGAGACGGTGGTTTTGGCTAAGCTTTCCGTCATCTGATTGAAAGCCAGACTTAGTTCTCCGACTTCATCCGGGGCTAAAACCGAGGCGCGTGCTCCGAGATCTCCGGAAGTCGCCGATTGCAAAGCGCGAAGCAGGGTTTGAAATGAAGTGTCCAGATGCCGGGAAATTTTCAGCCCCAGGTAAAGAGCCAATCCAATCAAAATCAGAGCAAGGCTGAGGCTGGCCAGCAGGGGGACAAAGCGATTGTCATACATGCTGGAAAAAATTTGATCTGAGATATCTCCCATTTGGATCTGCGCTTTGTTACAGAGCTCGCGAGTTTCCAGTGCGATTTGCAAAGCAATAAATGTCTGCGCCGAAAGCTGGGGTTCGTGTTTGGGGAGTTGCTGGACCAGACGCCAGAATTCGGTGGTCGATTGCTGGGCTTGTCGCATCAGATCTGAAATCGCCTCGTTTTGAAAGTTCGGCATCTTCAGTGAACGCGACAAAAGATCCTGCGACTGCGTGATCACATCTTGATAGATCAGCATGGTCTCAGGCGTTAGGCCTCCGGCTTTTTTCAGTTTGAGGCCTTCTTCGACCGAGTTGACCAGTTTTTTGACGTTCTCAAGATTTTCAGTGACTTGATTGAGCTCGTAGAATTCAGAAATGTTGAGCAGGTAACTTTGGCTCGCAAAGTACATGCCGACAAACTCCACCAGACAAAATGCCGAGATGACCAAAACGGTCAGGGCCAGTCTGCGTGAAATGGATTTTGTCTTTCTAAAGTTCATCGTTTCCGACCCTGATGATCTTGACTCCCTTCGTGGGAAGAGTCGTGTTGTTGGAAACGTAACTGATCGCACCTTTGAGAGAAGAAACCAACTGCAATGTCAAAGCTTCCGACGGCTGTTGCAAAGGGGCCGCATCGCCCGTGTAAAGCTTTTGTCCGATCCAATACTGATCGAGATCTTCGTCGCTCATTTTTAAAATTTTAGAGACGAAAGCTTTGCGCAAATCCGTATGGGCCCCGCGGTCAATAAATCGGATGGCGGTTCCATCTGGCCACTGACGAACTCGCTTAAAGTAATAGTCTTTGATAACCTCAGGCCTGAGACTGGCCGTCGGTGTTTGGTCATTGACGATGAACACCACCTCGGGGCCGGGATCAGAGGCCGAGTGAATTTGAAAGGGGAGAAGGAAACCGATCAAAATAAGAAGCCATTTCATTTGCCATCCTCCTTTCTTTAAAACGTCACGCCGACGGAGAGATCAATGCTTTGGTAGTCTCGGTTCTGCTGGTTGATCTCGGCTGTGTCACCTTGGTAGTCATGAATCAGAAAGGCCGCCCGAGTGCGCACAAAGGATGTAGGAATCCAGTTGATACCGATTCCAGTTCGCCATTTTTTGATAGGATCAGGGACCGCGGCACCACCACGAACACTGGTGTAGGCTTCATTGTCCAGCCAATCGGCACTGACGAAGAGTAAGAATTTATCCTGCATGAACGTCAGGTAGGGTTCGAAGTAATAGGACTCGGTGACCACGCCTCGGCCCAGAACTCGGCTTTTGGCGTACTCGGCGACCCATCCGATGCGATTGATCTTGCCGCTGATATCAAATCCCAGTGACTGATAGGGGTCATCGACATCTTTCGCCATCTGCCCTGAAACGCCGTAGGTGATTTGATCGTGATTTCGAAACCAAAGCCGGGCTCCCGCCCCCAGGCTTCCGGGGCTGGTGCTGGGCGAGAAGGTGTAGAGATTGTAGCCGAAGCGATCGGCTTCAATGGGAAAGCTTCCCAAGATATGCACACCCATCCACAGCGGAAAGGCGACACCGATATTGCGAGCCCCCGAAGTCGAGGCGATTTGAGATCCGCTGCGATTTCGCAACAACACGGGCTCGCGTTGCTGAAGCGTGTAACCATATGGAACATAGCCCAGGCCCGCTTGGAACTTCAGAGCTTGGTTGTGCGTGTATTCGGCATAACCTTGAGCCACGATCGCGCCAAAGACGGGTGTGCCAAACTGCCTCTGGCTGGGTGTCAGAGTCGGATTGTTGTGCGGATTTTGGAGAGTGTAGCTCAGCGCTGTGATCAGCTGCGTGACAAATTGAAAATGTTCGTAGAGTTCGGCTGAAACATTAAGACCCAAAAGATTTGAATTGGCCGATGTCTGAGCCGGAGAGTCCGGTCCGTCGATATTCGTTAATGCGCTTTCAAAAAATCCTCCGAACGAGACGGCGTTCGAGAAGAACGAGCGCACCTGACCCCGTCCTTCGATCCACTGGCCTTGAAATTCAATCTGACGATTTTCGATGTCATCCAACCGCCTTTCCAGCAGCTGAAGGCGTTTCATTTCTTGAGACTGCGCCATTGTCAGTCCGGGGAGAAAAACCAAATTGAGAAAGAAAAATAAGCGCAACATAAAATCTCCCTCAGGTATGAACTGGAGGCATTTCATTTAGGATCAGCCAGTACAGACCCAGCTGCCGAATGGCTTCGACAAAGTCGTTAAAGTTCACAGGTTTTCGCACGTAACTGTTGGCCCCCAATCCATAACCTTCGATTAGATCGCGATCTTCTTTGCTCGAGGTCAGAATGACGACCGGAAGCAGGCGGGTGCGGGGGTTGTCGCGGATGACTTTCAAAACGGAAAGTCCGTCCAGTTTCGGAAGTTTCAGATCCAGCAAGATGACCTGTGGCCAGATTTTGGGGATGGGCTGCACGCTGTCGTTTTCACCCAACAGCAAATGCAGGGCTTCGGCTCCGTCATGGGCGACGACGACATCATTTTTGATTTTATTTTTTTGCAGAGCTCGAATGGTCAGAGCTTCATCGTCCGGATTGTCTTCGACTAAGAGAATCGTGCCGGTGTCTTTTCTCACAGTCGTCCCCCTTTTTGTCGGGCCTTGACAGTTCCATCAAGCGCCGATCCGTTAAAAGGAGCAATTGAAAACAATCACGTGTTTATATTGGCAAAGTGGGATGCGCGGCCTTGCCTGCCAAAAAACATGCTGAAATTCTATTAACTATTGAGCGCCAGAG
>CBIHPB010000050.1:0-14786 GCA_966211485.1 uncultured Bdellovibrio sp. | reverse complement strand
AAAGTGAATGCAAAACATTGTTGCCATCGCCGATGTACGCAAGCTTCAGGCCTTTCAGTTTTCCAAAGCGTTCTTGCAATGTCTGAAGGTCGGACAGGGCCTGGCAAGGGTGGTGGGAATCTGAAAGGCCATTGATCACTGGAACTTTAGCTTTGGAAACCATGCGCTCGAGAATGGAATGGTCGAAAGTGCGGATCATCACGCCATGGACCATTCCCTGCAAAACCCGGATGGCGTCTTCAGGATCTTCGTTCTTTTTCTGGCTGCCGGTTAGCTCGACCACTTGGCCACTCAGTTCTTGGACGCCGATGGTGAAGCTTAATCGTGTGCGAAGCGATGGCTTTTCAAAAATCAAAGCCATGGTCTTTCCATCCAAGACAGTTTGGCGCTCGCGACCACGGGTTTTCTTCAGGCTTGCAGCCAGATCCAAAAGCGAAGTGAGCTCGTTTTGCGAGAGCTCTTCGCCGGTGAGGAAATGTTTGGTTTTAAACGGCTGCATGGTGAGCCCACTCTTCCGGCACACACCAGGTGCCGATCTTGTCACTCCAAAGACCGTTGATGGAATCTTTCGAATTCATCACGCGCACAGCCTTCACTCCGTTTTGCAGAGCAAATTGCAAAGCGCGGGTTTTTGTCAGCATGCCACCGGTAACCACTTCCTGAGTCATCAGGTTTTCCAGATCTTTATTCGTCAGGCGATCGATCAGATTTTTTTCCAGATCCAAGATGCCAGATTGATCGGTCAGGAAAATCAAATATTCTGCGTTCAAAGCTGCTGCCAAATGGCTGGCCGCCCAGTCGGCGTTGATATTATAGGTCTCGCCACCCAAGCCCACGCCAATCGGTGCGATCACGGGAATCGGCGAGCCCGGTTGCTGCAAAATGGCTTCGATTTTCGAAGTCATCACGACCTGAATCGCTCCGACTTGACCCAATTCTGTCGACGCCGCTTCACACAGCAAAGTCTGGCGGTCTGCACCTGAAAGGCCGGTTGCCGGAATTCCTTCTTGATTCAGGTGTTGCACGACCTTCGTGTTCACATCGCCGCACAAAACGCTTTCGATGACACCCATCATTTCAGGCGTGGTCACACGTTGGCCTTGGATAAAGTTCCAGGAAATTCCACGTCGAGTCAGCTCGGCATTGATCGCAGGGCCGCCGCCGTGAACGAGGATCACTTGGTATCCGTATTTGCGAAATTGCTTAAGTGCGTTTGACAAGGTCATCAAAACTGAATCGTCTTGCAGAGACGCACCACCTAGTTTGATTAATACGCGTGATGACTTCATGAGTACTCCGTGTTGATTTCAACGTATTTCTTCGACAGGTCACATCCCCAGGCCACGGCTGATTCCGTACCCGAGCAAAGATCAATTTGAACTTCGATTTTTGTTTGCTTTAAAAGCGCTTTCACTGCATCTCGGTCAAACTCGCAAGGCGCACCTTTGGCGAACAAAGTCTGGCCCTGCAGTTTCAATGTCATGGCATTGAGACAAGCCATTGGAACTTTATCGGCCCCCAAGCGCGCCAGGATTCGGCCCCAGTTCGGGTCTTCACCGTGGATTGCCGTTTTCACTAGTGGGCTCAGTGTGATTCCACGAGCAGCAGTTCGCGCCATCTGCAAAGTCGGAGCACCTGACAATTGAACTTCGATCAATTTCGAAGCGCCTTCGCCATCGGCTGCGATATTTTGCGCCAGGAATTTCGACACATCGATCAAGGCTTCTTTGAAAGTCGCGAGATCCGCATCGGTTTTGAGTTCGATTCCGGATTCGCCGCTGGCCATCAAGAAGTTGCAATCGTTGGTTGAGCTTTCGCCGTCCACGCTGATCATATTGAAGCTTTGGTCAGTCGCTTCACGCAAAAGAGATTGCGCCAGCTCTGGAGTGAGCTTCAAGTCTGTCAGAATGTAACCCAGCATGGTCGCCATATTTGGGTGAATCATGCCGGAACCTTTGCAGATTCCAGTCAGGCGAACGTAGCCTTCGGACATTTTCACAACAGTCGTCACTGATTTTGGAACCAGGTCCGTCGTCAGAATCGCCAGAGCAAAGTTTTCGGCCACGTCGGTCGCTCGGTCGACCAATTCAGGAATTGATGGAACGATCTTTTCGATCTCCATGTGTTTTCCGATCACACCTGTGCTGGCGGTCAGAACTTGTGAAGCGTCCACGCCCAATTTATCAGCTACGGCTTTCGCCATCAGGAAATTGTTAGTGACGCCCAATTCGCCAGTGGCTGCGTTGGCTTGGCCTGAATTGGTAACGATGGCGCGAATCTTATCGCTAGGCAAAAGCTTCTGGCAGTACAAAACAGGAGCTGCCTTCATTTCATTCAATGTGAAAACGCCAGCCGCAACACAGTCTTTCTCTGTGTAAATCAAACCAATGTCCGGACGGTAACGGCGAACACCACAATTCACGCCACTGGCAAAAAATCCCTTTGGTAAAGTTGTGCGTTGAAGTCCTGGTCCTGGGGTCATTTATACCTCCGTTCCTGCCATAGCGTAGTGAGTGGGCAGGTCCAAAAGTCGGTTGAGATTTTCAAGTGCCTGGCTGGCCGCACCCTTCATCAAGTTATCAATCACACTGAAAACATAAAGCTTGCGGCCGACCAGCTGGTAGCTGATCTGGGTTCGTGCCGTTCCTGAAACAGGAGCAAGCTTTGCGAGCTTTGAAATATCTTTTCCAAACAAAACCAGCGGCTGATCCGCATAGGCTTCGGCATAGGCCGCTTCAATCGCATCCAACGAGCGTGTTGTCGCCTCAGCATAGATCGAAGCAATGATCCCGCGCTGAACCGGCAGAAGATGAGTCGAGAAATGTGGTTCGATTTTCACACCTGTGTACAGCTCGACCGCTTCTTGAATTTCGGGATAATGCTGGTGATGGCCGATACGATAAGGAAGGCAGTTACCAGCCACCTCTGAGAACAACAAATTTTCGGCCGCTTTTTTGCCAGCACCTGTGGTTCCGGATTTTGCGTCGATCACCAGACCTTCTGTCTGAATCAATCCCTTTTTCAAAAGCGGTACCAAAGCCATCAGCACAGCTGTCGCAAAGCAACCTGGATTGGCGATCAAATTTGTCTCTCGGCTTGTGGGCATTGAGAACGGCACCAATCCATACTGAGCGTTTTGCAAAAGTGCTTTCTCGGTGTGCTCGAAGTGATACCAAGTCTGGTAATCATTCTGCTTCAGACGAAATGCTCCCGAGAGATCGATCACTTTTTTTCCGCGCGCCAAAATCTGGGGTGCGAGCTTCAACGAAGCTTCCGCGGGCGTCGCCAAGAAAACGATATCGGTAAGATTCTCCATCAACTGAGAATCGGGGAGGCAAATCACTTTCTTCGCCTCTGTTTCAAACAGATCATCACTGAGTAAAAACTCTTTCGTCGCAAAAGCATGCGTGAATTGCACACCCGGATGCTGGAGTAAAAGCTTCGCAAGCTCCAAGCCGGAATATCCACGAGCTCCGACAATCGAAACTGTCGGGCGTGAAATTCCCTGCAAAGCCTTATTGGATGTGGCTTTCACGGTATTTTGCATGGCTTTCGATGCCTCATTATTAGTCAACATGTGTGCATAATTATTTAATTCAAAGATCTTGTCAAATATATATTGCATTATAATTTCACTTTGTGCATAAGTATGCCATTGAGTGAATTGGATCCAGCTACCCAAAAAGAAGGGTTGTCTGGCGGAAAAGGAGTCGAAAATGTCGAACACTTCGAAAGATACGGTCTTGTTGGTTTATAGCGGAGGACTGGACACATCAGTCTGCATTCCTCTGATGCGTGAAGAATACGGCTACAAGAAAGTCGTCACTGTGACTGTCGATGTGGGGCAGGATCCTGCCGACATCACTCAGGCGGCAGAGAAGGCAAAGATCCTTCAGACTGAGCACTATACAGCCGACGCCAAAGAAGAATTCGTTCGCGATTACTGCTGGTCGGCGATTCGTGCCAACGGTGATTACCAGGGCTATCCGATGTCGACTTCAATCGCGCGTCCACTGATTGCAGCAAAAGCGGTCGAGTACGCCAAGAAATTGGGAATCACTTCTTTTGCCCATGGTTGCACGGGTAAAGGCAATGATCAGTACCGAATTGAATTCGGAATTCGCTCGTTGATGCCAAATGCGACGATCCATGCGCCAGTTCGCGAGCGCAATATGACTCGTTCGTGGGAAATCCAGTATGCGACTGAAAAGAACATTCCAATCCAGCAGTCTTTGAATAAGATCTGGTCGATTGATGAAAACCTATGGGGCCGTTCAATCGAAGGCGGTCGTTTGGAAGAGCCAGACTTTATTCCACCAGAAGAAATCTTCCAGTGGACCAAGTCGATTGAAAAATCAGCCGCCGAGCCAACATTGGTTAAAATCGGTTTCCAAAACGGTGTGCCTGTGACCCTGAACGGTGAAAAGCTGACGCCGGCACAAATGGTTCTGAAAATGAACGATGTGGCGGGATCGCACGGAATCGGTCGAATTGATATTATGGAAGACCGAATGATGGGTCTGAAAGTTCGCGAGAACTATGAATGTCCGGGAAGCACAGTTTATCTCAAGGCCCACAAAGCATTGGAGAATCTGGTGCTGACTCGCGATGAAATCCGTTTCAAAGCGCAAGTGGACCAAGAGTGGAGCAAGCTTGCTTACGAAGGTCTCTGGTGGGATCCATTGAAAGCGGATCTGGAAAGCTTTATTGCCGCCACACAAAAGCGCGTGACGGGCGAAGTTCATTTGAAGCTTTATAAAGGTCAGGTGACGGTGATCGGTCGAAGTTCGCAGTGGGCTCTTTATTCTGAAGAGCTGGCAAGCTTTGATACGACGACTTTCGATCAGCGCGAAAGCACAGGTTCAGTGAAGAACTTTGGTCTGCAGTCACGTATGTACAATCAGCTGATGGAAAAATACCAGCAGCAGAACTAGATAGCTTTATAAAAGGAGCACCACATGAAACTCTGGGGAGGACGCTTTTCCAAGGAAACAGCAAAGGAATTCGCACAGTTCTCCTCCAGTATTGATGTGGATTCGAAGCTGTGGGCGGTCGATCTGAAGACTTCGATTGCTCACGCTCGAATGCTCGCTCTGCAAAATATTATCTCTCAGGCTGACGGTGAGAAGATCATCAAAGGCCTGCTTCAAATCGGCGAAGAAATCCAAGCCGGCACCTGGAGCTTTGATCCCAAGGCCGAAGACATTCACGGTGAAATCGAAAAACGCTTGGTCGAGCTGGTCGGGGATTCTGGTAAAAAGGTCCACACGGCCCGCAGTCGCAATGACCAGGTGGCAACTGACACAAGATTATTTTTAAGCGAGTCCATTGCCGAGACGATGGAAACCTTGCGTGAAATTCAAGCCGAGCTCTTGGCTCAGGCGGAAAATCACCTGGAAACAATCCTGCCGGGCATGACTCATTTGCAGCATGCACAGCCTGTGAGTTTGGCTCATCATCTGATGGCTTATTTCTGGATGTTTCAGCGCGACCGCGAACGTTTGCAGCAAAGCCTGCCGCGAATTCTGTCGATGCCTTTGGGTTCGGCAGCCTTGGCGGGAACTGGGTTTTCGATTGATCGCCAAGCGGTGAAAAAGGAATTGGATTTCCATCAAGTCACTGAAAATTCACTGGACGCGGTTTCCGATCGCGATTTCGTGATCGAGTATCTTTCGGCTGGATCGATCATCATGATGCACCTTTCACGCTTCTGCGAAGAGCTCATTCTGTGGAGCACACCCGAGTTCGGCTTTGTCGAGCTGGGTGATGAGGTCACGACAGGATCATCGATCATGCCGCAAAAAAAGAACCCGGACGTCGCAGAGCTTGTCCGCGGGCGAGTAGGGCGCTTGTACGGGGCGCTGATGGGTGCGCTGACGATGATGAAGTCGCTGCCTCTTAGTTATAATCGCGATATGCAGGAAGATAAAGTTCATCTTTTTGAGGGAATTGAAACCGTTCAAAGCTGCCTTGAGATGATCCATCTGACACTGACCAAGTGCGAGTGGAAGAAAGAGCGCATGTCGGGCGCGTTGAAGAAAGATTTCTCCAACGCCACTGATTTGGCCGATGATTTGGTCGAAAAAGGTATCAGCTTTCGTGAAGCGCACGAGATTGTCGGACACGTGGTCCAGGCCTGCATCAAGCGCGGAATCGGGCTTGAAGATATGACCTTGGCTGATCTTCAGGCCCAGCATCCGAAATTCGATGCGAAAACAAAATCACGCCTCACGCACCTAGCAGTACTTCAGGCGCGCAACTCCGAAGGTGGAACTTCGCCATTCGCGGTCTCCAAGCAACTGGATCAAGCTCGAAAGATTTTAGCTCAAAATTAGAAGCAAATGCATTTCAGATTCATCGAATCGCGCCGGCGCAATTTGGTCCGGCACTATATGGATCTAGTCTGTGCTTTCGAACTTTTGTGATCGATCTGCGGCTATTTGAGAGGGCTATTGAGACAAAAGCTGCCGCTGGGCTTCGTATAAATTTTTAGGCTCTATCGCTTCGGGTGGTATGGCTTCAAACCAATTGCCATTAGAATCGTTCAGGACTGATGACAGTCGTGTATTTACGCCGACAATAACATTGTTTTTCGAAACTCCTATTGATGTAATCCACTTTACTGGATTTACAGATGAGATATTCCACCAAGTCTCGTTAAAACTAACCCCTTGCGGTCTCTGGTTGCCTCCTGAAACATACATCCTGGTGCCTTCACCGATATCGATTTCAGTGAACAAATTATTTCTTTGTTCGTAGTCTTCGCTGTGGTGATCAAAGGAAAGGTTGCGCCCACTTCCTTTTGAAAAAACATTGTGGTGGGAATTTTCAGACTCTACGCTGAGGTCGTGCTGACAAACTCCGTCAATGCGAAAGTTAGTAAGTAAGTTATGGCTCCCGTAAACATTAACTGCATGATGACAGGATAGTTTTTGAGCAGCTCGTTTCACTCCAAATTGAATTGTCCATTGTGTGGCGGTGATATTGTGTGCACTCTCTTCAATCCAGATTCCTAAGTCTGGCCCCAAGATGGTTACATTTCTTAGCCAGCAATCCGCAGCTTTATTTTGGAATCCAACAGCATTGTATCCGCGTTCATGGAAATTATGGCCTTGCCATTCATTATCCGGAAATTGAATGGTGAGATCTTCAAGGCCACTTTCGCGGACGTTGTCGAATAGAATCAATGAACCAGACCACGACCATTCAGTTTGTCCATCTACGTAGCGCGGGAAGAGTTCTTCCAGACCCTTCTCAAAAACAATTGTTGTTTTGTTTTGCCCGGCTCCCTTTAGAAGACATCGATTGCCATGCACCGTCAGCTGTTTACTGACCTTATATGTCCCAGGAGGAAGAAAAACGGTGGCTCCTAGTCTGCATCTTTCAATCGCTTTGCTTAGGGCCATTGAATCGTCTGCATTTCCGTCGCCAATGGCTCCGAAATTCTGTACGTTGATTTGCTTTGAATTGAGTGTAGGAATTTCGCCCTTAAAAGCGCCGGCCGTTGTGAAATCAGGGATCCGACTACGATCCCATTTTTCACCCTTAATTCCCCACAGATCCGAATGGACCTGCTTTAAAGTAGTAGAAGCACAGGAGCTCAGAACAATTACTGAAAGCATCAAAAAACATTTCATTAAAATCATCTGACTCCACCTAATCCGACCTTTTAAATTTGGTCAACATCCCAATGCTTCCAGTTCGATTTGCGTTCAGCAGTGCGCAAGGAGTCTGATCAGTGGAGTGCTGGCGATGATGGAGGGGGGCGTTTTGCTCATTCTCGTGAATGCCAAATCCTGTGGTGGGCGGAGCAAAGAGTAACGAGATTTTCAGCGCTGTTTTTCCCGCCCTTTGATTTTGGAATGATGTGATGAAAGTGAATCCACTTTGTTTCTGAGCAAATGCTTCCATCTGGAAGCCGGGCTTGGCATTTTCCTTGATCCCTGAGATTTACAGCATGAATCGCGGCCGCTGATATTTTGGACCGGTCCCGGGACTGGTCCTGACTGAGCTCATGGGGTCGGTCCTGCTCTTGAAGGTGATCCAGGCGCCTCCGCACTCGGTTTTTCACTCTTTGCGCTTTTCGAATGGGATCGTGTTTGTCTAAAAAGCATTCAAGCAGCTCGACTTGGGTTTCGCTGAGACTCACTGGCTTTCCCATCTTTTGGCAGAGAAGATCTTGGGCTCTTCGAAATAGCTTCGATTCCTCTTCGGTCAGATCAAATTCGTATCGGACTCGATTGGGGCCTTCGAATTTGGCTTTTTCTGGTTTGATTGGCTTTGGAGATTGCTCGGCCATAGCCTTTTCGAGTTTGCTCTTGCTCAAAGTCCCGGCCCGTTGAATCCAGGCTTTCTGATTCTGAGTGTTGAGGACGGAGACAATTGTTTTGGCTTTGGTGACCGTCAGCTTTCCTTCTGTAATCGCCGTTTTCAGTTCTGGAACTTCATAAGTTTTACGAGCCACTCGCACAAAGACGGCCGCCACATCATCACTGAGACCCAGATGCTGCACACAGTAGGGAGTCAGATACGCCAAACCAAAATCCTCATACAGACGAGCTTGATCCGCTTCGATGATCGATTCCAGCAGTGCGGCTTCGGCGACCAAATAACGTTGAGCCCTGAGAAGGGCGCGTTCATGGATGACTTTCTTTTCTCCTGTGAGCTCTTTTTGCTTGAAGATAATAGGTGATTCTTCCAATGAAAATTCTAAATTCATTTTCTTCTCCTCTTGGTGAGAAGGTATACCATTGAATTTGAAGTGCGAGTTTTGCGGCCGCTGATGTGATGTTTAGATTCAAGTCTATACGGCCAAAAACGCGCTGCCATTGACTGGAAAATATTTTTTTAAAATTTGAAAACGATTTGGTTTATTGCAATCGATGGCAAGGTCAATAGATGCCTGAAAAATACCTGCAAGAAAATTCTTTATGGTAACGCGTGCGCAGAAAATGTCGATCAGATGAGAGGTCCCGGGACCGGTGGGGCCTGCCATGAAAACGAAGCCGCAATTTTGAATGGGCTCTAGGGCATGGCGCGTACGAAATAGTTCAGGTCCTATCAAGAGATCTCGTTCATTAGGTCGTTGTTTATTGTCGAGCTCACTGATTAGGTCGAGATCTGGTGGAGAGCTCATGAATTAAGTTGTGAGCTATTGGAGAGCTCTCTAGATAGGTCGAAATCTATGGGGACTTCTCCAATTAGGTCGTGAGCTATTGGAGACCCCTCAATCGATTGCCGTCTATTATATGTGCCTCTCCGAAAGCGGAAATGTGACAATCTCCGCTTTGGATTTTCAATTCCTGTCATGCCGATCCTTTCAATTCACCGGTAAAAATTTCGAAGCTCGTAGTTTCGATTTCATCTCGAAATCATCAAGGCGAAATCCGTCCGAAACTGTAGGACTTTCAACTTCTATTTAGGACCTGGGGCCTTTGAATTGCTCAATAAGTCTGTGTTCGGCTTTCGGTGGAAACACAGAAAACTGACGAGGGGAAAAGAAACGGGGTGGACCATGAACAAAACCATAAACCATATTTCCAAGAATCATTTGATCTGGAACTGGCTTGTTACAAGTGCCTTAACTGGCGCGATGGCGGGCTTGCAGATTGCCTGCAGTAAAACGCCATCAGAGGTTGTGATGAAGAAAACAGCGGATGTTGCGACAGGTGAAGCGGTCATCGGCGGAAAGAAAGTAGACGCGGCAACTCCATTCGCAAAACAGGTCATGTATCTAGCGATGGGTGTTGAGATCGAGAAAAGCGCGCAATCAACAAATGTCAGCTGGCGCGGGCACTGCACGGCTTCGGCGATTTCAAAGAAGGTTGTTTTGACAGCCGCGCACTGTGTGCAGAATTCGACGGCGGATCAAGTTTATTTGATCCTTGATCAAAATCCTGAAAACCAGGCTTTGAATCTCAGTCACTGGTATGGTGTTGAAAAGATTCAAATGCATGAGGGCTACTTGGGTCAAGGCGGTGGATATAAGAATGACTTGGCCTTGTTGCTGCTTCAGCGTGAACTGCCAGCCGAGCGAGTTTCCAAGATCGCCACTGTCGATCAAGTGACTCATGAGATGGACTTTATCGTTGCAGGATATGGTCTGACGACTGACTTGTCAGATGAAAAATCACAAGCCGCTTCGTCTAGTGATGGTTTGAATTATGTCGTGAAAAAAGCCGACCCCATCAATCTGGCCGAGAACTTTTTCACCATCAATCAAAATGACCACAAAGGTTTTTGTAACGGAGACTCGGGCGGTCCTGGCCTGATTCAAGAGACAAAGACGGGCGAGTATTTGATTATGGGTGTGGTTTCAAACGTCAGTATGTATGAAGTCGAAGATCAAAAACTGGATCCCAATCAGATCTACAGTCTTTGCATCGGCACCGGAAATTATACCAACACGCTGAAGATCGAGCTCAAACGCTGGATTGATGCGACGAAACAGGCTTTAGAAAATCCAACAGCTCCAAATATCGCGACCTTGCCGCCGGCTCAGCCGCCAGCTGTTTTGGCACAAAACTAAAGCTTTCATCCGTGGAAATTCCACGCGCCATTAGGACCCGCATCCGAAGATATTTTCGGATCGCGGGTTTTCTTCGTTTTGGATGTGCTAATTGAGCATCTTTATTCTTTATCTTTGGCTTCAAGAGCACGAATCATATTCTGAATTTCGCGCGCTTGTGGTGGAACGTCCATGGCGCGTAGCTGTGAGATGGCGTTGGATCGGCACTCTTTCAGGCTGGTGCCGATATTTCCTTCGATAAAATTTCGTCCGAAAAAGCCTTCGTTGCTCATGGCAAGTACGGCTTGGCTGTAGGTGAGGACGATGTCGGGATCATTTGGAGCAATGCGGATGGCTTTGAGGATCGCTTCGTAGGACTGCTTGAGGTGTGTTCCTGAAATGTTCTTCTTGGCGTAAAGACCATTCCAAGAGGCAAACACAAGATATGCGTGTCCTTGCTCAAGAGATCCGGGTTCGGTGCGTGAGATCTCAGCCTTGGCTTCATTAATCTGTTTTGTGATTTCTGAATTTACAATGCCGTCGAGATGTGTTTTGGCGTGTTCGATTTGATTCATTTCATCTCGGAAAGAAAGAACGGCAGAAGCTAAAGCACCGGCAAGTAACAAGGAAGGCAAAGCGAAGCCAAAAATACGAGGACTCATTCCTCTATCTTAAAGATATTAAGATTTGGATCTAGTCCAGAACGGTTTGAATCCGAATCTTTGAGGCGGCGAGCTTTGCCTTTCGTCTGGCATCGTTTACTGTCTTAGCGCGAGCTAAGGCGACTCCCATTCGTCGGTACTTTCGAGTCGAGGGTTTTCCGAACAAGCGAATTTCCGTCTGTGGCTGTTTCAACGCGTTTTCAAGACCCGTGATTTCAAATGTTTCTGATTCTTGATCGGCCAGGATAACCGCCGAAGCGCTTGAACCCCAGTAGCTGATCTTTGGAATCGGTAACCCTAAAACCGCACGCAGATGAAGATCAAATTCCGACAGATCCTGCGAAATCATGGTCACCATGCCGGTGTCATGTGGACGCGGGGAGAGTTCGGAAAAGTAAACTTCATTTTTGGTGCAGAAAAATTCCACACCAAACAGTCCGGCGCCACCAAGGTAATCGGTGACTTTCTTCGCCATCTTTTGCGCGGTCTTCAGTTGTTTCGGTGTCATTCGTGCTGGCATCCAAGACTCTTGATAGTCGCCGCGCTCTTGTCGGTGGCCGATGGGATTGACGAAGAGAGTGGGGCCTTTTTTCTGTTTGATTGTCAACAATGTGATTTCAAATTCGAATGGAATAAATTCTTCGACGATCACTTTTTGCTTATCGCCGCGCATGCCTTCAACCGCATACTCCCAAGCTTTGCGAACATCAGAAGCTTTGCGAACGACCGATTGTCCTTTTCCCGAAGACGACATCACAGGCTTGACCACATTGGGAAATCCGATCTTGCGACTTGCTGCAATCAATTCATCCACCGACTCGGCATATGCGAACTTTGCGGTTTTAAGTTTCAATTCGGATGCGGCCGCATCCCGAATCGCATCTCGGTTCATGGTCAGGTGCGCGGCTTTGGCGGTGGGCACGACTTGCAGACCTTGTTTTTCAAACTGCAGAAGCTTCTCGGTTCGGATGGCTTCGATCTCGGGAACAATGACTTTGGGCTGGTGTTTCTGGACCACCATTTCCAGTTGTTCCGGATTGAGCATGTCGATCACTTCGAAATGATCGGCGACTTGCATGGCCGGGGCCTGTGGGTAGCGATCAACCGCGATGACAGAAAGACCTAGACGTTGTGCCGAGATGGTGAACTCTTTCCCCAGTTCTCCAGCACCCAAGAGCATGATTTTGATTTTTGATTTGGACATACACCAAGTCTGCCCGAGACCAAGAGCCAGAGACAAGCGATTCGCGTGTCGACTTGTCACGACAAGTGTGAGTCGGACCTAGTGCTAGAATTCTAGATCTTCATTCGGAAAATTCCGGCTTATTCCGATAAGTTGGCATGTCCGCTGCCAATCAGCTTCGACCTGAAAATTCAGAGTTGATCGCACAACTGCGATCCTGTTTGCTTTTTCGCGAAGCACCAGCCGAGGCCGTCGAGTTCGCATCCACCGGTGTGGAAGAAGTTTTTTTCAAACGCGGCGAATGCATCATCCTTGAAAAAGAATTCAATGATTCCGTCTACTTCATCATCAAAGGTGCAGTTGAAATTGTCAGTTTCCTGAGCGAAGAAAATCGCATTCAGCGATTGGCGCTGTTGAAGGCGGGAAATAATTTTGCCGAGTTCTCAGTCCTGACCAAGTCCACGCGCTCGGGCTCGGCTTACGCCTTTGAAGACTGTGTCTTGCTGCGAATGAACGGCGAGCATTTCATGAACATGCTCCAAAAATTTCCTCAGGTTTCTCTCAAGCTTGCGCAGATCTTTGCCATGATCAATCAAGGCGTGGAAATGACCAGCGAAACGGTGCCGTTTTATCATCCAAGCCAGCTCAGCATTGCGCAAGAGGTTGTGAGCTATTTGCCGCTGGCGATGTGGGCTCGGTATGGAGTGATTCCGGCTTCGATTAAGTCGAATCTTCTGACAGTCATTCTGAAAAATCCGTTGAATGAAGAGTTCTTCCAGTACATGCGCTCGTCATTCCCGAATGTGGAACTGGCGATTTGTCTGATCTCGGAAACTGAATTTGATGTCGCCTTGCAGGCAGCTCAGCACAGTTTGAAGTCAGCTCCTAAATCTGCACCCAAACTCAGTGCGGTGGCAGCGCATGAAGATCCTCAAAATACTCTTTCTTGGCTGAAAGCTTCAAAGCTTTTTGCTGCCGTACCTGAAAGCGTTCTGCAGCAAATTGAATCGCATGTGAAGCCAGTTCAAGTGAAAGCCGGGACGACGATTCTAAAGCCAGGTGCTGATGTGCCGGTTTACCATTTGATCGTCAAAGGTCAGGTGCAAATGCATCGACCTTTGAACAATGGCAAGACCTTGGCGACCATGATGACTTTGGGGGCGAGCGAAGGATTTGGCGATGTGCAAATTCTGTCCGGCGGAAAATTTAATTTCGTCGCGCGGGCACATGAAGACTGCACGCTTTTGCCGGTTCCCGCCAATATCATCCAACAGCTGTTTAAGATTCCAAGCTTTAGCATTCCTTTGGCCAGCGGTCTTGCCAAGCGCTTGCAGGTTCTGGGACATGTGGCGGGTCTTAAGTTCTTTAAGACCGATGAGAAAATTGATTTCAAGCCAGTCGCACACTTGATTCCTCTGTCATTGATGACCGAGCAAAAAGTCATTCCACTGAAAATCATTGATCAAGAGGTCTTGCTGTGTGCGGTGGCGCCGGATACTTTGGATATCCTCAGTCGCGTCAGTCGTTACACCAAAGGTTATCGCCTGAAACTTTTCAGCATCCGCGAAGAACAGTTCAAGGTCTGGTACTCACAGCTGAAAATGCATATTGATGCGACGGTCGAGAGTGCCACACATGCCGGTACGGTCAAGGAAAAGCCCAAAATCGACACAATCAAATGGGTGGATCAGATCATTCTCACCGGGATGAAAAACCGTTCCAGTGATATCCATTTTGAGCCCACAGAGGACTATCTCAGTGTCCGATACCGTATCGACGGCGTTCTGCAAGAGCATAGCGAGCGTCTGGATCATGAAATCGGAAAAGAAGTCGTCAACCGACTGAAAATTATTTCTGAAATGGATATCAGTCTGCAATTTGTTCCACAGGACGGGCAGCTCAAGACGACCATCAACGATGTGCAAGTCGTGGCGCGGGCCAGTGCGGTGCCAGTTCGTTTTGGCGAAAAATTTGTTCTGCGTCTGATTCGCTCGCAAAGTTCAGTTGTGCCACTGGCGATGATTGCGCCGGATCGCCGGGTGGTGAATATCCTCAATTCCGTTGCCCGCAGTCGTCAGGGATTGTTCTTAGTGACGGGGCCTACGGGTTCAGGAAAAACGACGACCCTTTATTCAATGCTGAACGCGATCAATGATGTCAGCGTGAATGTGACGACACTTGAAGATCCAGTCGAGATGGAGATCAAAGGATTTAACCAGATCGAGGTCGATTACAAACGCGGTCTTGATTTTGGCAAAGCGCTTCGTGCGGTCCTCCGCCAGGATCCGAATGTGATCATGGTCGGTGAGATCCGAGATGAAGAATCGGCAAAAATCGTCTTTGATGCCTCGATCACTGGTCATTTGGTCTTATCGACCCTGCACACGACCTCAAGTCTGGATATCGCCCCACGTTTGTTGGAGCTGGGAGTGAG
>CBIHPB010000049.1:0-14908 GCA_966211485.1 uncultured Bdellovibrio sp. | reverse complement strand
CCTGACCTTGCTTGAAAACTTTTGCGATCGGCATTTCGCCGGCCGAATAGAAAAGCCGGCTCCAGTCGTCGTTGAGACAAACAAAGTCCGCCGATTTGCCGGCTTCCAGACTTCCAATATTTTCTTCCAAGCCCAGCGCGTGTGCGGCCCCGACAGTATAGGCCGCGATCACTTCCGGTAAGGACATCTTCATTTCCAACCGAGCCAGCAAACCAACCAATGCCAAATCCTGCGAAGGACAGCTTCCCGGATTGAAATCCGTCGCCAAAGCCACTCGCGCACCCGCATCGATGAGATCTCGGGCCGGAGGATAGGCGCATTTCATGTACAAATCCGCCATCGGCAAAAGCACCGCCGTTGTCGCAGACTTTGCCATCAATTCGATTTCTCGGCCTTGCAATTGAATCACATGGTCGGCCGACAAGGCTTGCAATTCAACAGCAAGCTCGGCCCCCCCGCACAAAGTCAGCTGATCGGCGTGAATGGTGATTTGAAATCCCAGCTCTTTGGCTTTTTCCAAATAGGCCTTCGAAAATTCTTTTTCAAAGAATCCTTTCTCGATCCAAATATCCAAACGGTCCGTCAGTTTTCGAACTGCCGGCAAAAATCCTTGCAGGTATTTGAGATAATCCTGTGCCTTCGAAAACTCCGGCGGCACCGAATGCGCTCCCAAAAAAGTCGGCACAATCCTTGGCCCCTGCAACGAGCGAATCGTTTTCAGAGATTTGATCTCATTTTTTTCGTCCAAGGCATAGCCGGTTTTAATTTCCAAGGTCGTCACACCTTGCCGAGCAAAACCATCCACCCGCTTTTGCGTGAGCTGCTTGAGATTCATCACCGAAGCTTCGCGGGTCGCGCGCATAGTGGAAAGAATCCCACCGCCACGCTTGGCGATCTCTTGATAGCTCACACCTTGCAGGCGCATCTCGAATTCTTCCGAGCGCGATCCCGCAAACAAACTGTGCGTGTGACATTCCACCAATCCCGGAATAACTGTGGCACCTTTGAGATCGACTTCCTTGGGCTTGCGGCCCTTGGTTTTTGGCAAAGACTTCTGTGGTCCAACCCAGGCAATCTTGCCGTTCTCGACAAGCATCGCAGCCTTCGACGTGATCGACAGATCTTCTTCCAGAATCTGACGGCCTTGTTTCATGGCCGCGTCTTCGAGACTGAGCAGGGTTCCAATATTTTTAAAGACGGTGATTCCTGTCTTCATTCGCCCGGCCGTTTTTCTTGATGAGCATCCGCTTCCCATTCCAGCATGGCCGGAAGTTTCAACATGGTCCCCATATATTCCTTTGTCCAAGGAGAAGCCTTCACATCATAGGCGCGGAAACGGTTCACGACCGGCGCAAACATCGCATCGGCGATCGAAAACTCGCCAAATAAAAATGAACCTTGCCCGCGATGCGCATTTCGGCAATCGGCCCAGATTTTTTCGATGCGTTCGATATCTTTGTTCGCTTTCCAGGTATCAAAGCCCGGATAGCGCTCTTTGATTTTATGAGGCATATGCGTGCGCAGATTTTGAAACCCACCGTGCATTTCATTGCTGATCGAGCGGGCCCAAGCGCGCTTTTTGAGATCTTGCGGCCACATTTTCTTTTCGGGAAATTTGTCATTCAAATATTCACAGATCGCCAGCGACTCGGGAAGGATCAGACCGCTATCCAGCAAGCACGGAACTTTCCCTGTCGGCGAATGCTTCATGATTTCATTTGTTGTCTCAGGGCGATCCAACCAGATTTTCACTTCTTCGAAGGGAATCTGGTAATGCTTGAGGATCAACCAAGGTCGCAGCGACCAGCTTGAAAGATTTTTGTCACCGATGATCAGTTTCATCATTCCTCACCTTCGTTTGAAGATCGCAACACCGATTTTTCTGTAATCGCCTTTGTTGCCTTCGAGATAATTTCCAATCCACTGGTCCAAACCTGGAAAATACACCAGTTGAAACTGGGTTTTCTGCATGGTTTCAATAAAGATTTCATTTTCGTTGCCTGAAAAGCGCGATGTCAAATCTCCACTGCCGCTTGAGCGAGAAGTTTGCTTTGTACTTTCATTGACCATCTCCAAGGACCATCTGCCGGTTATTTGCTGACGTCGCAGACGAATGTTAACTGTCAAACTTCCGCGCTGAACCTGTTGATTTTTATCCAAGATGACAGTGCCATCATAACTTCCATTCAATTCTTGAATCTGCTCGGACGTCAGAACATTCGCTTGCTGAATGCGCTCGGAATAATTGCTTCCCAAAGCAGCGACCAAACGAATCGCCTGATCCTCACTGCGCGTGTTGGACATCTGCACGGTCATGATCGGACGTCTTGCAATCCGTGCATTTGCAGGATTGTCATTCGGCCGAGAAGGCAGAGTTGAGGGTGGGGCTGGAGGCGGCTGTGTATCAACAGGCTTTTCTGCGATCTTTCCAAACTCTTGCAAATCTTCTTTCTGCAAACGAAAGCCAACCTGTGCGACTAAAAGCTGCATGATCTTTCCTAAGATCTCATCGGCCTTACGAAGTTTTTGATCAGCATCTTGAGTTTTCAGGTATTGACGAATTTCTTCGGGCGAGATGCCCGTGAGACTCGATTTGAATTTTTCAAGCTCGGCACAATCGGATGGAGCCGCTTCGCAGACAGGCGCTTCGGCTGGCGGAGCTGAATGCGATGACTTTCTCTGGCCCCAAAAAAGACCGGAAACAAATCCAACCACCAAAAGAAGAGGGATCCAGAAGGTTTTCATTCAGATAAAAACGGTATCGCTGCTTTGTCAGGCAGGCAAAAGAAATAGGCGAGATCCGGATCAAAGCGCCAAGCGTCGACCGGAAAGTCGAAGGCCCTGACGATCCAGGGCCTTCACTGCGAATGAAATTTAGTTGCGGTTTTCGATCAACTGCCCCGCGGTTTTAGCGGGTTGACGAGTCGTCCTGACTCCATCGAAAGTTTGGCAAGCCGTATTCGCCAACAGCATCAGTATTGCGATCCAAATTTTCTTGGTCATCCATGACCTCCCCTTGTGAACTGACGTTGTGGTAAGCCGATTCGGTTAACGGACTGGACTTCAACTTTTTATTAAGTCTATTTATTTAGTATTGTACCACGAAAGCCAGCTCGCGAATCGCCAAAAAGGCTCCCCTGGCCGATATCAGGACTTGGCGTTTGCCGAGGTCAAAGAACAAAATCTGCGAAAAATCCGAGTATGCATTTTCATTCCACAGTATTTGCTTAAACATGCCGAGCGATTTTCCATCGCGAGTGGAGACGGTTAAAATTCTTGTGCCGAAAAAATAAGTCTGCAAACGCCAACCCGCAGGCGAGCCAAAGAAGCCTAAGCTGTAGAAGGGCTTCTGTATTTTCAAACCATGAAACTGCAAGCTCAGTTTTAAGTTCAAATTTTCGAACTCGCACCGGCCTTCAAAGCCATAACACTTCTGAGTCATTTTGTAGGACTCAGGCTCGGTCATGTACTGGCCATCAGGCCCGGCCGTCATGTAATCGAACTCAGTCGGCTTTAAATCACCTGAAGACCATGGCGTTGTCAGATTGAAACACCAGAGCAATGCCAATACTGAAATTGAAATCAGAATCTTAAGCAGTTTCGATTTCAAATTACTTCTTCGCCTTACCCTGACCAGCGACATGATCCATCGCCGCTTTCACCACAGCCGGATCACCCAAATATTCTTTCTTGATCACTTGCAGATTCGCAGCGAGCTCGTACATCAACGGAATTCCTGTCGGCACATTCACTTCCATGATCTGTTCCGGAGTCATTTTCTCGAGATGCTGAATCAAAGCGCGCAGAGAATTTCCATGGGCCGCGATCAAAATCTTTTTGCCCGATTTCACGGCAGGCGCTAATTCCTCGTTCCACAGAGGCAGAAAGCGCGCGACGGTGTCCTTCAGGGACTCGCCGGCCGGCAAAAGCTTCGCGTCCACACCCTTATAACGCAGGTCAAAACTTGGATGTCGCGGGTCTTTCACGTCCATGGCAGGAGGTGGAGTGTCATAGCTGCGGCGCCAGATTTTGACTTGCTCTTCACCATGACGAGCCGCAGTTTCCGCCTTGTCCAAACCAGTCAAGGCGCCATAGTGCCGCTCATTTAAGCGCCAGTCGCGTTTGACCGGCAGCCACAAACGGTCCATTTCATCCAAACCAATCCACAGGGTGCGAATAGCTCGCTTTAAAACCGAAGAATAAGCGAGATCAAAGTCATGTCCGGTCTTTTCACGCAGCTCGCGCAGTGTCTTTCCTGCCACTAGTGCTTCGGCTCGACCTTTTTCTGACAGATCTACGTCTTGCCATCCGGTGAAGCGGTTTTCCATATTCCAAAGACTTTCGCCGTGGCGAATGAGGACGAGTTTGTGCATCGTGATTCTCCGATTCAAATTTGCCTTGAAAATTGCTATCATAGGATGTTCTTTTGTCCACTCAAAAAGAAGGAAGTCTGCATCATGTCTCGCTCAAGCAATCCCAACTCGTATGCACAAATGGGAAATCTCGAATACATCGAACAACTCTATCGACAGTTCAAAGCGGATCCGAATTCTGTTTCAGCAGATTGGAAACGATTTTTTGAAGGTGTCGACTTTGCTCAAGACGGAAACCTCGGTCTTTCGGAAAAAGAACTCGATGTTTACCACTTGATCACCGCTTACCGAAACTACGGACACTTTGAAGCGGACTTGGATCCTTTGACAAATTCAATCGCACCTTCAGATCAACTGAAACTTTCTCGTTTCAATATGACCGATGCGGATTTGGATACCAAATTTCAAATCGGCTCGATCATCGGAAAACCGAATGCGACTTTGCGAGAGATCGTTCAGCACTTGCGTGCTTGCTACTGCGGAAAGCTGACCGTGCAAGTGGCGGAAGCTCTGCCGGAAGTTCGCAACTGGTTTATCAAAGAATTCGAACAAGCACAGGCGCAGACCAAAATGACGGCGCAAGAGAAAAAAGACGCCTTCATGTCTTTGACTCGCACCGAGAGCTTGGAAAAATTCATTCACACTCGCTATGTCGGAACCAAGCGTTTCTCGATCGAGGGTGGCGATGCGATGATGCCAATGCTTGAGCGCTTGGTCGCAAAAGGCACAGGCAAAGGCGTGGAAGAGATCATGATCGGCATGGCTCACCGTGGACGCGTGAACGTGCTCGCAAACTTCATGGGAAAAGCGCTTGAGTATATCTTCGCTGACTTCAACGGTCCAACCGAGACGACCGAGCCGATCGATGATTTCGATGGCGACGTGAAATATCACTTGGGCTACAAAGCGGACAAAAAAACTGAGACTGGCAACTGCCAGGTGACTTTGGCCTTCAATCCTTCTCACTTGGAAGCGGTGAACCCCGTCGTCTTGGGAATGACTCGCGCAGCACAACGTCGCCGTAAGGACACCAAAGAGCGTAAGAAGGTGATCCCTGTTTTGATTCATGGTGATGCCGCGTTTGCCGGACAAGGTGTTGTCGCAGAAACTTTCCAAATGGCTTACGTGAAGGGTTACACAGTCGGTGGAACAATTCATATCGCCATCGACAACCAAGTTGGCTTCACAACCAACCCTGAAAACGCACGAAGCTCGCACTATTGCTCGGATATGTCGAAGGTCATTGCCACTCCTGTTCTGCACGTGAACGGCGACGATATCGAGTCTTGCATCCGTGCCATGGACATCGCTTTGAAATATCGTCAGGAATGGGGCCGCGATATCGTCATCAATATCGTCTGCTATCGCCGCTTTGGTCACAACGAAGGCGACGAACCGGCTTATACTCAGCCGTTGATGTACGATATCATCAAAAAGCATCCGACTCCGCGTGAGATCTATGGAAAGCAACTGATCCGCGAAGGCGTTCTGGATCAAGCGACTTTTGATGGTTGGTTCAACGAAAAAATCGACAACCTTCAAAAAGTTTATGAAACAACCAAGGTCACTCCTCCGAAAATTTCTCCGGTGAAATTCGATGGGTTCTGGAAAGGACTGCGCAAAGGAAAAGCAGCGGACTTTGAAACTTCGACGGATACGACCTTTGATCTCAATCAGCTGCGAAAGATCGGCGATCTCTTGGGTCAAGTTCCGCAGGGCTTCACTCCACATCCAAAACTGGTGAAGCTTTTGGAAACTCGCCGGAACATGGCGGCCGGAAAAGAATCTGTGGATTGGGGTATGGGCGAGCTTCTGGCGTATGGCTCTTTGCTCAGCGAAGGGACTTCGGTTCGTTTGACTGGACAAGATTGCGTGCGTGGAACTTTCACTCACCGTCATGCGGGTCTGTACGATGTGAAGACGGGCGAGCAGTACATGGCGCTGGATCAAGTGAATTCAGATAAAGTTGAATTCTGCGTTTACGATTCCATTCTGTCGGAATATGGCGTTTTGGGATTCGAGTACGGAAATTCAATTTCCGATCCGACCTTCCTGACTTTGTGGGAAGCGCAGTTCGGAGATTTCGCCAACGGCGCACAGATTATCATCGACCAATTCTTAAGTGCAGGTGAAGCCAAGTGGCAGCAGATGAGCGGATTGGTTCTTTTGTTGCCTCACGGTTATGAAGGCCAAGGTCCCGAGCACTCAAGTGCCCGTCTTGAGCGCTTCTTGCAGCTCAGTGCCCAAACCAACATGCAGATTATGAATTTGACGACACCGGCGCAGATTTATCATGCGCTTCGCCGTCAGATGAAACGTCAGTTCCGCAAACCGATGATCGTCATGTCGCCAAAATCTTTGCTGCGACACCCGAAAGCGGTTTCAACAATGGAAGAGTTGGCACAAGGTACATTCCAAGAAGTGATCCAAGACAATCTGATCAAGGATCCAAAGAAAGTGGAGACCGTCGCGCTTTGCACAGGCAAGGTTTACTACGACCTTTTGGAAGAGCGCGAAAAGCAAAAGAACGAGCGCACAGCCTTGGTTCGTGTCGAGCAGATTTATCCAACTCCAGCGAAGCAAATCGCTGCGGCCTTGAAAGCATTCCCAAAACTCAAGAACGTGGTTTGGGTGCAAGAAGAGCCGCGCAATATGGGCGCTTGGGGTCATATTTACTTCCGCTTGGCCGAGATTTTGGGAAGCGAAGGTTTGAAAGTGAATCTGCATTACGTGGGCCGACCAGACCGATCGTCACCAGCGACCGGTTCTGTGTATCGCCACAAGGTCGAGCAAGCCGAACTTGTTCAAAATTGTTTGAAAGTCTAAAAAATTAATAGTTAGGAGCAACCACCACATGAAATACGACGTCAAAGTTCCCGCAGTCGGTGAATCCATCACAGAAGCCACCATTGGCTCTTGGATGAAACAAAACGGCGAAGCCGTGAAACGAAACGATGTTCTGATGCTTTTGGAGACGGATAAAGCCAGCGTCGAAGTCGTCGCCGAACAAGATGGCGTTCTGCAAATCAAAACTCAAGCCGGCCAGACTATTCCCATCGGAGCTGTCGTGGCAGTGATCGACTCGGA
Organism: uncultured Bdellovibrio sp.; assembly: GCA_966211485.1. Classification (GTDB taxonomy): domain Bacteria; phylum Bdellovibrionota; class Bdellovibrionia; order Bdellovibrionales; family Bdellovibrionaceae; genus 21-14-0-10-47-8. The sequence goes on along the minus strand of CBIHPB010000049.1, from coordinate 7,448 downwards.
CGCAAAAGCAACGGCAACAGCAGCACCAGCCGCTGGTGCCTCAGCCAGCGCGGCGGCACCTTCGGCTCCGGCAGCGAAAGCTCCGTCAGCAGGTCCGGCACCAGGCCCGACACCTTCAGTCGAAATGCGAACAGCGGCCCAGCACCTCTCACCTGCCGTGCAGAAGATGGTGACTGAAAAAGGAATCGATCCTTCATCTGTTCAAGGCACTGGCAAAGACGGCCGCCTGACAAAAGGTGATGTGATGATGGCCGGCGCTGGCGGTCCAGCGGTTGCTCCAGCTTCGGCTCCGGCAGCGAAAGCTCCAACACCAGTTCAAGCACCTGTGCGCAATGGTCCATCAAAGCAAGGCGAAGAAAAGCGCGTGGCAATGACAACCATCCGCAAGAAAACAGCCGAGCGTTTGAAGCAAGCTCAGAACACGGCTGCGATCCTGACGACCTTCAACGAAATCGATATGTCGAAGGCGAACGAGCTTCGCAACAAGTACAAAGACAAGTTCAAAGAAAAATACGGAACTGGTCTCGGCATGATGGGTCTGTTCGTGAAAGCAGCGATCGAGGCCTTGAAGGAATGGCCAGCGATCAATGCGTCGATTGATGGCAACGACATCCTTTACAAGAATTACTACAACGTGGGTGTTGCGGTCGGGACTGAAAAAGGCCTGATCGTGCCTGTGATCAAAGATGCCGACCAATTGTCAGTTGCGGGTGTCGAGCTGGCGATCAAACAATTTGCGACGAAAGCTCGCGATGGTAAAATCACCATCGACGATCTCAGCGGCGGAACTTTCACCATTTCAAACGGTGGCGTGTTCGGCTCGTTGATGTCGACTCCGATTTTGACTCCGCCGCAGGTTGCGATTCTGGGCATGCACAAGGTGGAAGACCGCCCGGTTGCAATCAATGGCAAAGTTGAAATCCGTCCGATGATGTATGTGGCCCTGTCTTACGATCACCGTATCGTCGACGGAAAAGAAGCGGTCAGCTTCTTGGTTCGCATCAAAGAAGGCGTTGAAGATCCTGAAAGACTGTTGTTGGAAATCTAGAGGTGAGTATGTTTGATGTGGTGGTGATTGGTTCAGGTCCTGGCGGTTATATCTGCGCGATTCGTGCGGCTCAGCTTGGTATGAAGGTCGCAGTTGTTGAAAAAGATAAGGGCCTGGGCGGAACTTGCACCAACGTGGGCTGCATCCCTTCCAAGGCTTTGCTGGAAAGCTCGGAGCTTTATCACGCAAGCCTGCACGATTTCGATGCGCACGGAATTTCAACCAAAGATGTTCAATTCGATCTTGGAAAAATGCTGGCGCGAAAAAACAAAATCGTCACGCAATCAAACCAAGGAATCGCGTTCTTGTTTAAGAAAAACAAAGTCGAATCTTACAACGGATTCGGAAAAGTTCTGAAGCCAGGGCTTGTCGAAGTGACAGGCGCTGACGGCAGCAAGACAAATCTTGAAACCAAAACGATCGTGCTGGCGACGGGTTCAACTGTCGTTGAGCTCCCCTTCCTGAAATACGACGAAAAGAAAATCGTCTCTTCGACTGGCGCTTTGTCGCTGGAAAAAGTTCCGCAGGAAATGATCGTGGTCGGCGGTGGCGTGATTGGGCTGGAGCTGGGCTCGGTCTGGATGCGCTTGGGCGCGAAAGTCACTGTGATCGAATTTGCTGATCGTCTGTGCCCAGTGATGGATGCTCAGACAATGGCGACGCTTCAAAAAGTTCTGACTCGTCAGGGAATGAAGTTCATGTTCAAAACCAAAGTCACTGCCAGCCAAAAGGCCGGCGACAAAGTGGAATTGGAATTTGAAAACATGGCCGACAGTTCCAAAGGCAAAATTTCAGCTGATGTCGTGTTGGTTTCAACCGGCCGCAAACCTTACAGCGAAGGCCTGGGCCTTGAGGCTGTGGGTGTGGCCAAAGATCAGCGCGGATTCGTACAAGTCGACAACCACTTCCAGACAACAGTTGCGGGAATCTACGCGATTGGCGATTTGATTCCGGGACCGATGCTGGCTCACAAAGCCGAAGAAGAAGGCGTGGCGCTGGCAGAAATGCTGGCAGGCCAAGCCGGACACGTGAACTACAACACAGTTCCATCTGTCATTTACACTTACCCCGAAGTCGCAAGTGTTGGTCTGACCGAAGAGCAATGCAAAGAGCAAGGTCTGGCTTACAGTGCCGGATCCTTCCCGTTCATGGCGAATGGCCGTGCACGCGCTTTGGGATTCACCGAAGGCCAGGTTAAAATCCTGGCCGATCAGAAAACAGATCGCATCATCGGTGCCCACATCGTCGGCCCGCGGGCCTCTGAGATTTTAGGTGAAATCGTGATTGCGATGGAATTTGGTGGCAGCAGCGAAGATCTCGCTCGCAGTTTCCATGCCCATCCGACTTTGAATGAAGTGATTCGTGAAGCAGCTTTGGCCGTCGACAAACGCGCTCGTCAGATCTAAGTGCATCAAAAAATCTAAAGGACGGCCCTTCTCCGGGTCGTCCTTCAAATCAAACTTTCAGAAAATCAGGTGATTACTCGCAGAACGCGCGAGCGTATTGGACAAGCTTTGCAGAGGCTTGTGCGATACGTGCATCACTTGAAGATGACAGCGCGATCAAGTCGATTTTTTCTGTTGCCGAAGCGAAAACAGAGAGCAGGCTTTGGATCTTCTGTTGAATCTCCTGGCTGTCCTCGGCCGACCGAATCGTATAGATTCCGGCATCAGCCAAAGTCACAGCGCCCGCTCGTGCAAATGCAGCTCGGCGCACGCTCAAGCTGGTCATCTGGCAAGTCGTGGTGTCGTTTTCCATAACAACTGTACTTGTCACTGCGGAAGGGCGCGAAGAAGCTGAATCAGCTTTCACGACCATGTAAATCTGCTCGGCCATCGCCATCGAGGTCCCAAGCATCAGAGTGACGAACAAAACGTACTTTTTCATATAGCCTCCAGGCAAAAGCTTCGTGTATGCAAACCGATGCCAACGAAAACAGGCCGTCATTCTGTCCACGCTGTTGACGAATTTCAGGAGTTAAAATCCAAATTCTCAGTCAACACATCGAAATGACAGGTTTTTTTCCAGCTCTCCCAAGATGGGAAATGCAGTGACCGTTTCAGGCCAATTTCAAGCCGAACTTGACGTTTTTCCTGCGCTTTTCGAAGAAGAAAAATCCGCAAAGTGGCCGCTGTCTAGAGCGTTGCCAGATCTTTTCTTCCAAAAGCGCATGCATTGCATTTCCCATTGGAACTTGGATTGCTCTTTCACCCGAGCATGAAACACAGTCATATCACCACTTTTGTTGGATTGTTGTTGAGCTCAACCTTCGCTTGGGGCTTGGAATTCGAGGCCCAAAAGCAGATCGCAACCGAGCTTGGTTGCCAAGCTGCGATCGGCGCCAAAGACCGCGGTTTTTTGGTCTGCTTTCGCAATGAAGTGATCGACGAAGGTAAACCGACCGAGACGCGTGGCTGTGCTGTTCGCTTGTATGATCTCGAAGAAAAGAAAATGATCGGCTACGAGCGCAGATACCGTGAAGAGCAGAAAGAAAATGAAATTCTGCTGGCTCCGCAGATCTGCGAGAAGGGCGGTCTACAGGCTGTTTTGAGGTACCCGATTGACGAGTCCAGCGATCTTGAAAAATACCTTCGCGCCGCCTACTTGCGAGTGAATGATATTTACGATCTTTTCGAAGACGCCTCGTCTCCGATCACCATTTTGCTTCAGGAGATTCGCGAGAAAAATCAAGACCGCGTCGCTCTGGCTGAAGATGCCGCCGCCCCGGGCCTTCGCGTGGCCGCGCCCGCACCTAGCCAACCAACCGATATCAAACACGCGACCTTGCAGATTTTCTTCGGAACCGACCGACAATTTGTTCCAGGCCGATTGCCGCCCGAGTCTTTTTCAAACGATCGCGCCGAACAGGAAACAGTCACCTTGGGTGTCGCCCATGTCAGTATTCCAGCAAACCATAAGTTTTCAGACCTCGAACTTCCGCCCGTTTATAAAATTTCGATGGATCCAAACAAGTACATTGTGGTGAAGGACATCGCCCGAATGAACTCGGATGCCTTCTTTAAACATCTGGCCAATCGCGTGAACAAGTCTCCACGAAAAGATGTTTTCGTTTTCATTCACGGCTACAACACCAGCTTCGAAGAATCCGCCCAGCGCACGGCCCAGCTAGCTTATGATATGAAATTCCCCGGCGCCCCGATCTTCTACAGCTGGCCGGCCGAAACCTTGCTTCGCTATGCAATCGCCGAAAAAAATGTCGAGTGGAGCCTTCCACACGTCACAAAATTCCTGCGCGAGATTGCGAAGAAAAGCGGCGCCAGCGAAATCACTTTGATTGCGCACAGTATGGGAAATCGCGCACTGACCAACGCTTTGAATGCGATGGCGATGGCCAAATCAGTGAAGCCGCAAACTTTCCATAACGTGATCATGGCTGCACCCGACGTCGATCAAAGATTTTTCCGGCAGATCGCACCGGCGGTGAGCTCGATGACCAAGAAGCTGACTTTGTATGCCTCGGACAATGACAAAGCTTTGCAGATCTCAAAAAAAATTCACTCGGTTCCACGCCTGGGACAAGCCGGCGCCGACACGCTTTCGTTGCCCGTGATGGACACTGTTGATGCCAGTGCTGTGGATTCGTCATTGCTGGGACACGCTTACTTTGGTGACAATGCCAGTGTGGTGACGGATATCGAGAAAGTCGTGATGCAATCATTGCCAGTGTTCCGGCGCTCACTTGTCCCGATGAACACGCCACGCGGTGAACTTTTCTGGCAGATTCCAAAGCCTCAGGGATTTAAGCGTACGGCAGTCGGTCAGTAATCGAGAATCATTCTTCTTCAGCTTCGGACAGGCAGATGCCGTCCGGAGACCAGCTCTGGCACATGACTTCTTCATCAGCGGATTTTTTGCGAGTCCACTCGCCCGGAATGTCTTCGATGGCTTCACCGGTCGCTGGAGACGGCGGTGAAAAAGACGAGAAGCTGCTGCTTCCAGAGGCCTGCTGCTGAGCCTGGCGCATGTATCTGTGAATTCCGAACGCAGTTAAGACTGCAGCGGCAACAAACAGAAAAATGAACAAAGGCGAAATGCGAAGCAAGGGAAGCTCCTCCTGTCCCTTACTTTTTCGGAAAAATCGATCAGCCGCCTGAGGAAATGATAAGACTTCGCAAAGGACTTGGCCCTTGGTCGAGACCTCAGCCATGCCTTTTGTTTCAGGAAGGTACACTCTCATACCGAAGCTCTTCGCTTCCTTTAAGATTTTCGCAAGCTCTCGTCCGAAATCGACGAGCCCACCGTGATGATCAGCATCCGCATTCCCGGAAATGTCTTACGATCCTTGAAATTTAAAGCCAAATCAGAAGGCAAAAAGTATCAATCCCTCATCGTCGAATATTTGAGAAAAGGCTTACAAAGCTAACCTAAATCCAGAGACTCTTCACGCCACGCTCGCGAGCAACCGCGACAGCTTCCTCGTATCCGGCATCGACGTGACGAAACACACCCATCGCCGGATCCGCCGTCAACACACGCTCAAGACGGCGTGCTGCCTCGGGAGTTCCATCAGCGACGATGACTTGTCCTGCGTGCTGCGAATAGCCCATGCCCACACCACCACCGTGATGCAACGACACCCAAGTCGATCCGCAAGCCGTGTTCACCATCGCATTCAAAAGTGGCCAGTCGCTAACAGCGTCCGATCCATCTTTCATCGCTTCGGTTTCGCGATTTGGCGAGGCCACAGATCCGCAATCCAAATGATCGCGTCCGATCACCAGCGGAGCTTTCACTTTTCCACTTTTCACCAACTCATTGAACAAAAGCCCCGCTTTCGCGCGCTCGCCATACTCGAGCCAGCAGATACGTGCCGGCAAACCTTGGAATGCGATTCGCTGCTCGGCCATATCCAGCCAGCGCAACAGATGTTTTTTGTGTGGGAACAATTCACGAAGAGCATCATCGGTGACTTGAATATCCGCCGGATCGCCTGAAAGTGCGACCCATCGGAAAGGACCGCTGCCTTTACAAAACAGCGGACGAATATAAGCTGGAACAAATCCTGGGAAATCAAACGCGTTGGTCACACCCGCTTCTTGAGCACGAGCACGCAAATTGTTGCCGTAATCAAAAGTCACAGCCCCGCGCTTTTGCATTTCAAGCATTCCACGCACGTGTTTGGCCATGCTGGCGTAGGCGTCCGCAAGATACGCTTTTTGATCGCGCTGGCGGTACTCGGCCGCGGTTTCAACCGTGTAGCCTTCCGGAATATAACCCACCAAAGGATCGTGCGCTGAAGTTTGGTCCGTCAAGAGATCCGGAATGAAATCCCGTTTCAAAAATTCGTGCATCATCGTCGCAGCGTTGCCTTGAAGTGCAATGGATTTCGCTTCGCCCGTTTTGTTGTACTTGCGAATGCGTGCGATCGCATCGTCGATATCATTTGCAACTTCATCGACATACTTTGTTTCCAGGCGTTTCTGAATTCGCGTTGGATCGATTTCAACCGCCAAAACACTAGCACCGGCAAAAACACCAGCCAACGTTTGCGCTCCACCCATTCCGCCAAGGCCGGCTGTCAAAATCGAGCGGCCTTTCAGCGATCCACCGAAATGTTGGTTTCCCGCCTCAACAAAAGTTTCATAAGTGCCCTGAATAATTCCCTGTGTGCCGATGTAAATCCAAGAACCCGCAGTCATCTGACCGAACATCATCAGACCTTTTTTATCCAGCTCGTGGAAGTGCTCCCACGTCGCCCATTTGGGAACGAGGTTCGAGTTTGCCAGCAAAACGCGAGGCGCATCTTCATGCGTGCGCAAAACACCAATTGGCTTTCCGGATTGAACCAGCAATGTCTCGTTGTTTTCCAACGTCGTCAGTGCTTTTAAAATTTTGTCGAAAGACTCCCAATCACGAGCGGCTTTTCCAATTCCGCCGTAGACGATCAATTGTTCGGGATGCTCGGCAACAGATGGATCCAGATTGTTTTGGATCATGCGATAAGCGGCTTCTTGCAGCCAGCCTTTGCAATGCAGTTTGGTTCCAGTGGGGGCTTTCACCGTGCGCGCCATACCAATCTCCTTGGGTAGGCCTACGGTTATAAAAAAAGGCTGAAGTGGCGTCAAACCCCTTCAGCCCGATTCCGGCCAAACGCCAGGATTTAACCCCCAGCGAAATGCCAAAGACCGACTATTTGCAGTCCTTTTTGTCTTCGAAAGTCTTACCCAGGTCCTTACCACCGAACATGATCGTGTGAACCTTCTTCGATGACAGAGTTCCCTTGCGGACGATTTTCGCCGATTTTTCAGCGTGACCCAGGCAGGCTTTTTCGTCCGCCACGTCTTTCTTGTCCTCGGTTTCTTTTTTGCCATCGTAAGGCTTGTAAGCTTCTGTCTCTTTTCCTGGGCAAGCTTCACGTGCCGTTTTGAACGAGCACTCG
>CBIHPB010000048.1:0-15244 GCA_966211485.1 uncultured Bdellovibrio sp. | reverse complement strand
ATCGGAAGTGGAGCAATCTCGGCCCCGATTTTCCCGTTCTTAGTCGCCTCGACCGCTTTTTGGTGCGAGTGCAAAGCGAATCGGTCCTGCATTTCACGAGACAGATGCCACTCTTTCGCCAGAATCTCGGCCGTCTGCCCCATATTGATTCCGACAAATGGATCAGTCAGACCCTGCATCACTGAAATCACTGGGAAGTACTGATCCTTCATATTTGATGTCAACAGGGCTTTGATTTGCTTCATGTCGGCTTTAAAGAGTTCAAAAAGCAAAGGCAGCGCTTGGCCCGGACCTTTTGCGACAAACAGCTTATCCATGATGCTTTGAATTTTCTCTGGCAGCAGCGTCGGCATTTGCGACATGCTTTCGGTTCCGCCGGCCAGTACCACATCCATGGTGCCCGATTTGATTTTCTCGTAGCCGTTCGAAATACTTTCCAAAGCCGACGCACAGTTTCTGTGCACAGTTTAAGCCGATATGTTTTGGGGATGGCCCGAATTCTGTGCGACGACTCGCTAATTGTTAACATAATCGACCGGATTTCCAGTATTTCCGATGATCACTTCATCGACGACATTCACATCCAAAGAGCTTCGTGCGATGAGCTCTTTCATTGCAACCTTGCCAAGTTCGGCTGGGTGAATTTTTTTAAGTTTGGTGCCGGATTTTGCAAACGGAGTTCGCACCCCTTCAACAATCACAACATCACGAGGACTTGTCTGGCTCATACTTTGTTCCTTCCATTGGCATTCATCGGCAAGCGCGGCTCGTCTTGAGCAGCCCCTCTTGGATGTGCCTTCAATGCACGTCCAAATTGCCGAACTTCATAGCGATAACCTGAATATATTAAGGCCAATATTTTCCAAGAGATAGAAGAAAGCCTTTCAATGACAGCTTGCAAAAGAAATGACATTCGAAGGACAGAGTTCTAACGTCAAAGTTTACCGCCTCCGAAATCAGACGATGGAGTAATCAAAGACTTATGTCACAGAACAATCCCCCTTCGAATTTTTCAGCCCTGGACCTTGAAGCTCTCGATTTCCACAAAAAAGGAAAACCAGGAAAGATCGAAGTTATCGCCAGCAAGCCAACCAACACTGAAAAAGCTTTAAGCCTCGCTTACTCTCCGGGGGTCGCAGCCCCCTGCCGCGTGATCGCGAAAGATCCCAGCACAGTCTATGATTACACCGCCAAGGGAAACTTGGTTGCAGTGATTTCAAACGGAACCGCGGTGCTGGGCCTCGGAAATATCGGACCTCTGGCTTCAAAGCCCGTGATGGAAGGTAAAGGTCTTCTCTTTAAACAGTTCGCAGGCATCGACGTTTTTGATATCGAACTGAACACCATCGACATCGAAGGCACGATTGCAGCAGTCAAAGCGCTCGAGCCCACCTTCGGCGGAATCAATCTCGAGGACATCAAAGCCCCCGAGTGCTTTGAAATCGAAGAGCGTCTGAAAAAAGAAATGAAGATCCCGGTTTTCCATGATGACCAACATGGAACGGCGATCATTTCGGGCGCAGCTCTCTTGAACGCCTGCATGATCACCAAACGAAAAATCTCGGATATCCGCATTGTCGTCAACGGCGCCGGAGCTTCGGCTGTCGCTTGCTCGAAAATCTTTTTCTCCTTGGGAGCGCGCAAAGAAAATCTCATCATGTGCGACACCAGCGGTGTGATTTACAAGGGCCGCAAAGACGGCATGAACAAATACAAGGATTTCTTCGCGGTTGAAACCGAAGCCCGCACCTTGGCGCAAGCTTTGGTGGGTGCGGATGTGTTCGTGGGCTTGAGTGCTGCGGGTGCGGTGACCGGAGAAATGATTAAACCTATGGCGAAAAATCCGATCATCTTTGCCATGGCCAATCCGGATCCTGAAATTGAGCCTGGAAAAGCACGCGAAGCCCGACCTGATGCCATCATCGCGACCGGCCGATCGGATTATCCCAACCAAGTGAATAACGTTTTGGGGTTCCCATCCATTTTCCGTGGCGCCTTGGATACTCGGGCGACACAAATCAACGAGCAAATGAAACTGGCCGCAGTCGACGCCTTGGCCCGTTTGGCGCGCGAAGATGTGCCTGAAAGTGTTTCAGCTGCTTACGGTGGCAAGAGCTTTAAGTTTGGTCCCGAGTATTTGATTCCCAAACCATTTGATCCGCGCGTTCTTCTGTGGGTTGCACCGGCTGTTGCCAAAGCGGCGATGGATTCAGGTGTGGCACAAAAAGCGATTGATAATTTCAACACCTACCGCGACCGCCTGGAAGCTTATCAAGGACCTGAAAAAGTCTTTATCCGCTCGGCCATTCACAAAGTTCGAGCCAACACGGCGGCCTTTGGCGGCGAGCTGCCAACAATTGTATTCCCCGAAGGGCATTCGACCAAAATTCTAAAAGCCTTGCAGACGATTGTGGACGAAAAAATCTGTCAGCCGATTCTGCTTGGCTATCCCGACCAGGTGAAAGAAAAAATCCGCACCTTGGATTTGCCAGCGCTTGAGAATATTCCTGTTTACCACCCGTCCAAGCATCCAAAGTTCAGAGCTTATGCCGAAGAACTTTTCCGCCGACGCCAACGAAAAGGCGTCACGGCCCGCGAAGCCGAACGTTTGATGGCCGATCCGAACTATTTTGCTTCGATGATGGTCGATCAAGGCGATGCAGAAGGAATGGTTACAGGCTCCTCAATGCAATTTGCTGATGCTGTGAAACCGGTACTTCAAACGATCGGCGTTGCCCGTGAAGCTGTTCCCTGCGGCTGTAATATTATGCTTTTGGAAGACCGATTCTTGCTGCTAGCCGATACAACCGTGAACATCGATCCGACCGCCGAGCAATTGGCCACCATCGCTCTGCAAGTCGCACGTGTCGCCGAGTACTTTAATATCGAACCACGAATTGCAATGCTGTCTTACTCGAATTTTAGCGCCGCGCCCGGAACACCAGCGAAAATGAAAACCGCGGTCGACCTGGTGAAACAGAAACGCCCCGATCTAATCGTCGATGGAGACATGCAGTCCGACACGGCCGTGAACACCGAAATTTTGAATCGCATCTTCCCGTTCTCGGATTTAAAGAACGGCGCCAATATCTTGATTTTCCCAAACTTGGAATCATCCAATATTGCCTACAAACTTTTGCAGCAATTGGGTAAGGGCGAAATGATCGGTCCATTCTTGCTGGGCGTTCGCAAATCCGCCAACGTCTTGCAAAGAACGACAACCGTCGACGCAATTGTCAACTCGGTCGTTTTGACCGCTCTGGAAGCCCAATACTTGATGGAGCGCCGAAAGAAGAAATAGCTGGATTTTGCTTCAGCAATTAGCCCAGGTAGATCTGCGCAGGTTTGAGATCAAATACAATATACTTTATGGGTCAAAGTGACCCTCATGAAAACTTCAAGCTGGAAGGGATTGACCCGGCGGCGATTCGGACGGACGATTTCTACCTCTCAATGATTGAGGGAGGGTTTATGAAGAACTGGATTTCTCTGAAGACTTTCTCGAACCGCCAAGCGGCTCAGGCCATGAAGGTTTACCTGCAACATCACGGGGTCGTTTCCGAAGTTCATCAAGATGAAAATGGACAATCCAAGCTTTGCGTTCAGCTTTCACAGACGGAAAAAGCTCAAAAATTGATTCATTCTTAGATTTTTGACACTTTTCCGCTTGGCAGGATGAGTGATTTTGATACAATTTGAGGTAAGGGCTCGCGTACAAGCGGGACTTTTTGGGGGTTTCTCGTCTGAATAAAGCTCAGATTAAGTCTTCAGATCGTGCAATTGTCATAGGCGTTGGCCTTAAAACGGAACCCACCTCCGAAATCAAAGAAAATTTGCTGGAATTGGAAGAGCTGGTCGCGGCTGCTGGCGGCGAAGTCGTGGGCTCGCTGATTCAAACGCTTCCGCAGTGGAATCCGGCGACCTTGATCGGCACCGGCAAAGTCGATGAAGTGAAGCAGATGGTTCAAGACGCACAGGCAAATCTTGTCGTCGTTGACCATCAGCTTTCAGGCGTTCAAGCGCGAAACTTGGAAACGACTATTGGCTGCAAAATTTTGGATCGCAATCAATTGATTTTGGATATTTTCGCCCAGCGTGCACAGACCTATGAAGGAAAACTTCAAGTGGAGCTTGCACAAATGCTGGATCAGTTGCCACGCATGATCGGCGCCTGGATGGATTCACTGTCCCGCCTGGGTGGCGGTATCGGAACCCGGGGCCCGGGCGAAACCGCACTTGAAAATGACCGCCGACGAATTCGCGAACGCGTGTCGATCATCCGAAAGAAATTGGATGGTGTCAGCAAAGCCCGCGCTCAGCATAGAAGTTCGCGCCGTCGACATGAGATTCCAAGCTTTGCTTTGATTGGATATACGAACTCGGGGAAATCATCATTATTAAATCGTCTGACTGGCGCCCAGGCCTTGGCAAAAAATCAGGTGTTTGCGACCTTGGATCCGACGACTCGCAAAGTTTTTCTCCCCGACGGCCCACCAGCGGTTGTGACCGATACGGTTGGATTTATCCGCAAGCTTCCGACCCAGTTGATCGAGGCCTTTAAAGCAACACTTGAAGAAAGTGCCGAGGCCGATGTTTTAATCCACGTGATTGATCTCTCATCTCCGAACATGCTTCGTCAGATCGAAGTCGTCGAGAATTTGATCGAGGAATTCAAGTGGCAAGATAAAAAAATCATCCATGTTTTCAACAAGATCGACATAGCCCCGATCGAGATGCAGTTTAAAGTGAAGCAATATCCGCGTGTGTTTGTTTCAGCCCTGACTGGCCAAGGTTTCGATCAGCTCAAAAAATTGATGGCCGAGGCGATCAATGAAATGCAGGAAGACGTCGAATTGTATTTCCCAAAGGCGGAAGAGTACAAAATCTACGACCTCTCCCGCGACACCCGCATCGTCAAAAAAGAATCCGCCACCGAGGGCACCATCTGCGTCGCCCAAATGACACCAGCCCTGATCAATCGCTGGAAGGGTTACCTGGTTAAATAGCTATCGCTGAGCTCGTCGGCAAATAACTGGTTTTGCGTTGTCGATACTCATGGCTGTCAGCGCGAGTTTGACTGCACTTGTGCGGGCGAGGCCTTTTTTCTCGTGATTGACTTGATCCAAGTCAAAATCAGAATGGCCCAGTGGTTTATCGGTGATCACATTGACCGCGCCGAATTGAACTTTCAAACCGGTTAGGCGGTTGAAGTCGGCGATTGTTTCAGCGACCAGGCTTTGCTCGACGTCCAAAGTGTCTGTGCCTTGGCCGACATGATTTTCCAAGTATTTGACCGACTGACTGGCTGGCGATGGCGTGTTTCCATGCTGAGCATTGAAGCGCGCGATCACACCTTCCATTTTGTACTGGGCTTGTGCAACCTGAGTCAGATTTTCAATTGCGACAGTACCTTTGGATGTGCGAAAGCGAACCGGCGCTGAAATATCGTAGACATTGGATTTCGCGCTGATGGATCCCGCCGAGCCCAAGAAGAAAACACCTTTGGGCTGAAATGGCAGAGTCCCTTCCAATAAATGCGCGGAGGCTTCTCCCCAAATTGTTTTCGATGAACCCAAAGTCAGAATTCGCATGGTCTGACCGGATTCACGGCTGCGAACTTTCAGATAGCGAGCGAAGTAGCCCGATTTTTCGCTGGCATCTTTGCTTTCCAGAATCTCGAATTCATTTTGCAGAACCTGCGGCCATTGATTGTAATATCCCAAGGCGACGTAATCGAATTTTCCGCCCAGTCGCTTGGCAAGCCGGCCGGTCACTTCGTTCAGTTCGCGTTTCCATTCTTCAAAATCCTGAACGCTGCGAAGAACCAAAGCCTCTTTGCCAGAAAGCTGCCGGATCATCCACTGATAGTGCTCGAGATATTCTTTCGCTGGAGGTACGACATAAACCAGTCTTGGCTTTTGGCGCGAAGACATAGCCGTCACCAAATACCGGCGAATCCCCCACTGGTCGTAAAGACTGGGGAGCTTGTGAATCTGCTCGGGACTGACTTGGAAAAAGGATTCAATACTGGCTTCCGCACCGCCCAAGACCACCGTTTGAACCTCACCTTTGGCAATCAAATCCGAAGCGCGAGTTCCCAAACGGGCCTCGACATAAGAGCGAAGATTTTTAAGCGAGTGCGCGGCCGTCGGATCGATCGGCTCGGGAAAAGTGATGTTCTCAAACTTTCCGCCACCTTTGCGACCACTGCCAGATTTCTCTGGAGGCCAAGCGTCGGACCACGAGCTTTTTTGAGCAAAGTGAAACGAATTTGGCGAATTCATTTTACCAAGCGCTGATTTCATCTCCGCAATCGCCGCCTGACGAAGATCTTTCGATTCGTGAACGGCATCCATGGTCATGATCTCTTCATAGAAATCATTAACCAGGTCCAGATAAAGATCCCGCTCGCGCTGATCATCCGGCACCTGCGCAAAGGCAGGCAAGGCCGCCGAGCTCACCAAAGCCAGCGACAGCAAACCCGCACACAGCGTTTTAAAAATTTTCTTACCGGCTTGCCGCTTTACGACAAAGCCCAATATGTAAATCACTATGCCCACCTTGTTTCATCTTTTCCTGCACCCAACTTGGAAGATAAAAACCATCCACATTTGTCATTTCTCGTTTATCGCCCAACTCACTTGTCAGTCGTCGAATCTCAGCTTCAGAGCCTTTGTACTGAATCATTGTCAGCAACCGCGCTTCCAAGCGAAGTGTTCGAATTCGAGATTCCGCGTTTTTCGCCAAGGCCTCGGTTTCCCAAGGACGAGCTTTCTGATTTCGGCGCATGGACTTTTTAATGACCTCGATGCGATCATCGGCCAGATCGTCGATTGAAACTGTGCCCTTGTAGTACTTCTGCATCTGATCAGCGCCCGATTTGTTCGAGCGAATTTCAAATTCGACACCATAATCGCCTTGACCTAAGAAATCCGAAAAGCCTCCGATATTATCCAAAAAGCGCCCGTTCTGATCGAAACTTCGGTGCGCGGCCTTGGTGAGCTCGGTTCCCAATGTCAGCTGTGGCCAACGGCGATCCACCATGGCGATAAAATCTGCGACTGGAACTTCGAATTTCAAAAGCGGCGCTTGTCCACGCACCAACTCGTCCACCAGGCCCGTGTTTTTTCGGGCATAGCGCCAAGCATAGTTCGCGGTCGGCGTCCAATAACGAACGCCCGCCGGGCGCGCGCCCGTTTCCCACTGCTGGGTCTCGTTGGCTTTTTCGGCCCCTCGGAACAACACAACTTTGCCGTTCACAACATGCTGCTTGAGATACACGTCCAGCAAAAACTTTTGCAGTGGAGTCCGAGTCACACGGCCCGAAGCCGGATCAATCTCCAAAACATCGGGATTGCTGGTGAGCTTCATCTCTTCCAGCCAAGCGGTGACTTCTTCCATCGGCTGACGAGGCATCGGCTTTTGATCTTTGTGCGCATCCCACCACTCGTCTGTTTGATAGTATGTCGGTGTAAATCTGCTGGTCGCCATCGGGATCAAAAGAATTTTGCTATGGGGATTGGTCGCTTCTTCGGTCTGAGCATAGTAGCTGAACTTGGCCTTTGGATTCACATCCACTCGACCCACGCCACCGACCAATCGTACCGAAGCCGCTGTTAAGGGAGCTATGAGACTTTCGGGCTTTTGATTGAAGGCTTCGATGATTTTAGCCGCGCGATCGCGGTCATACTCGGCCACTTGCGAGCTGGTGACTTGGGCGGAAGCCAGTACCGATGCAAGACCAATCGCGACAAATGAAAGCAGTGCTATTGTTTTCATCAGTGAGATTCCTCTCCGTTGTATGGTTTTGCGGGCCAGGTGCGCTCGTCCCAAACTTTGATACCTTTTGAAATCAGCAGGTCATAGAGCTCGCGACTGGGGGGTGTTCCTTGAAAATGGAAGGCCTGAACATCATCCAAAGTCAGAGCCCCAAAAATCTGAACTTCAAAGTAGCCACCCGCCCCTTTCTGGCCGACCAATTTCAATTCCATTCCCGTCTGCTGACTATAATTCGGAGAGATGAGACCGGCCTCCGGATGTAAATAAGAGGCCATCAAGGCACGATACTTCCAAGGCACAAAGTTGTTATTGATATGCGGAGCCGGACTCATTTGATTTCCTGGCCACAGTGAATCCAGGGGCGTCCACGTCGCACGACGAGAGACCGCTTTCTGTTTCATGATCCAAAGATCCGGGCCGTATCCAGAAGCACCCAAATTGGGCCGCATATCCTGAACCGAGGCTTGAGGTCGCGCTTCCGCATAATTTGGTTTCAAACGCGCACTTAAATTCGCATAATCAGCAACTGGCATGTTGGACAAATTGGCCTCGGCACGGTCGCGTGAATCTGCCTTGCCATCCACCGTCGAACAAAAGCATCCTTTGCTTGAACCCGTCACACGCTGGTTCTGAAAGCCTGCAATCGGTATCCAGAATCTCGCATTTTCAGGCCGATGCATGCCAATGACCAAATCATGCTGAATCAAATCCAGAAACCGAACATTCTTTGGATTCACTTGGCGGGCTTTCTCTTCATAGGCCTTCAAATCTTTAAAACCCGTGTCGGCAAATGTTTTCTCGGCATATCCTTCAAGACGAGACACAAATTCAACGCCGGCCTTTCGAGCTTGCTCGTCCGACATGACCCTTGAAAAATCAGGCAAAGGGAAAAGAGCGACACCCAATTTGTCGTTGATCTCTTTTTGCAGGCGGAAGAATGCATAGTGATTGTCCAGATATCGAACGAAGCGCAGGGCCTCGGCTGTTTCTGGAAACTGGCGATGCGCGCTGAGAATGTCCTGAATTTGATTTTGAACAAGGCTGATTTGTTTCTGCAAATCGACCGAAAGCTTTTCGATCATGCCATGGCCTGTGACCTGGGGGTTTGATTCGACGTATTTTTTCAGCTTCGCCAAAGCATCATACTCGACCCATCCCGGTCGATTATTGGCCTTAAAATCCTCCGCGATTCCACTGTGAAAGACAGCAAAGATCGCAGATTCCATCTGAGCCGTTTGCATGGCATCCGGCTTGGCGGCGCGCTGACCGCGATAACAAAATGCCTGAGCATTTGCCGACTCTGAGAGCACAAACAACGAGAGAACAAAAATTGTTACGCCCAGGAAATGTTTTCGCATATGCAATCCTCACCTCTGAAAACCGTCATTCGAGACATCTGGGAACTACAACAGATATGCCGTGCAGTTCTATTTTTCGACCAAGGATCAAATGCAAACAAACAGGGTCCTGGAGCCACATCAGAGAGCAAATCAGAGCCGTTTAAAAAGAATTTCAAGAGTTGATCAAAGACTGATCAAAATCGAACGCCTCAAAAATCCTGGAGGAACATTTTTTGTCAGAGGCTGAATAAAGTGCCAGGCCCTGTTTCTTGTTGCGGCGTATCCGTCAACAGGGCCTGGCACTTTTCGTTAGAACTGCAATTTTGGATAAATGGGCTTGAGCTCAGGGAACATCTCAAAGTAGGCCTTCATGGCCTCGCGGCTGCGCATGGCAAAGTCCGCATCATCCGTCGCCAAGGCCACCCAGTTCTTCAGAAGCATGCCAGCCGAAGCCATTTCGAGATTGGAGATCGTGATTGGACTTAAATCCGGGATCACTACCGAGTCAATCTGCGGCGGCATCGAAAATCCCGAACGTCGCGTGTAAGCTTCAGTTAAAAACTTCATCAAGCGATAATTCGGCCCCTGGAAAGGGCGAAGCATCATCAAAGCTTGAACTTTGTAATTGCCGTCATAATTGTAGATTTCGCCGTGATATTGACCACCAGAATAGGTGAGATTCGTATCCATTTTTAGTTGCGAAGTCGCCGGATCCCAGATTCTTTCCGCCATCTCCTGCAAGCCGCGCTTCAGCAATGCGCGAGCCGCATCCGACTTCAAATCCACCGGAGTCACTGCATAAAAAGCTTCCAGATCCTGTTGAAATTCCGCTGACAGATTCACGCGGTAGATGCGGATGATATCCAGATCTGTGTGATCAAAATCAATGGTCCCATCCGCGACATTTCTTTGATTCAACAAGTAAAGAGCATAGGCGTACGAATTCCCCTTCAGCGCCGGTGTTTTCACCGTCACGCCTTGATCTCGGTACTGCGGAATGGCTCCGCCTAAAACTTTCTGCGCGGCCTGCAAAGCCCCAGCAAAAGTACCGGCCTGAGAAAAATCCGTCTGTGCAATGCGAGCTTTGTAATCCGCAATCGCTTTTGTGAATCCAGGCACCAGTTTCGCCGACGTCACTCCGCGGGCGACCGAGGCCAAATCAAAGTAAGTCATGATTTCTCGATAAGGGGTGCCGACAGGTTTTTGAATATTTTGAAGCAAATTCGGGAGAGAGTAAGAATCTGGAAAATTGTATCCACCATGCAAAAATCCCATGACAGCCTTGATCGCCGGAAGATCAAATCTCTTCGCCAGAATTTTCAATCCTTCACCGACATAGTTCATCGGAAGGCTCGCGGCTTTTGCCTCTTTCAAATCTTCAAGCGTCAGCTCGGTGGGAGAAAGAACTTTCATCTGAAGCGGCGTCATACCCGCACCGGCCATCAGATGCGAAGGCACATTCGTCCGCATCGAATACATATTTGACATCCCAAATGGGTCCGCTTTGATTTGTTGGAAAACGGTTTTCGACATCGGATTGGCGCGCTGAAGAACTTTCGAATTGATCACTGCAAGCCATGTTTCCTGGTAACCATTGAAACGCATGGCCTGAATTCCCGCATCCGATAGACGCTGCACGAAGGCCGTATCGCTACCAACGGCTGCCGAATATTCTGGCAAATACTCAAGTGCCACGATCGATCCACCCTTTGGGTGAAACATCGTCAACGCCGGCCCATAGCTCATGCTATCAGTCGGGCTCAGAGACACGTAATAACCTTTGCCAGCCGCTTGTCCGGGCTCGGCCAGGATGTCTTTCATTTCATCGGGCGAGATCTCTCCGCTTTCGACCCAAGCTTGATGATAATCGAGGTCGCACCATTCAAAGACCACCTTGGTGTCGACCACCATGATTTTTCCGACTGTTTTTTCCGGATTAACCGTTGTATCAATCAGCTGATCGCCGGCCAGTTTAAAACCATGCGTCTTTAAAAGACCCGCGCTCAGATCCTTCGGTAGCGGTGCGCGGTACTTTGGGTGATTGCTCGTGCTTTGACCCCAAGAGCCGCCCGATCCTGAGATCGTACCGTCGGTCGAAATCCCACTTGCAGTTGAGATTGCGCTCGCCGTTGACGTCGAGGTTAAGACCTGCGCGGAGGTCGGAAGAGCAATACCGGCAAGTGCTGCCGATAAGAACCAATGGACCATAAGTTTTCTGAACGGATGCATGCGCACCTCCTATTTCTGGGAAAAGTGTTTTCAATCTTGGATATAAACGTAAAAGTGTTTCCAGAGCGACGTCGGCCCGCCACAGGAACTCCTGATCTGACTGCGCCTTGGACACCCACGAGCGCAGAAAGGATCCGGCCGTCAAAAGCTCGGCCGACGGCTCGGTGCTCAGCAAATCCAAATCAAAAATCGGAAGTTCGAGCTGGGTCTTGGAATTCTCGAATTTGCGCGCCATCATTTCATAGAAAATCCGTCCCGTGCGGCCATTGCCATCGGAAAAAGGATGCAGTGACATGAACACCCGGTACATGGTGTAGGCTTCTCCCCCACTCTGATCGACCCCTGCCGATCGACGAAGATCTCTCACAAGGGCGAAATCATTTCTTTCAACTAGGGCTTTCACAAAATACTTCAAGACTTCGCCGTAGACCGCTTTGCTTTCAGCACTTTGGTAAAAGCCCGTACTCGACGGCTGAGTCGCCATCAGCCGAGCCCGCAGCGCTTCCGGCAAAGACAAACTCCTATCGCGAACTAAATTCTGCAAAATTTCGATCGAAGCGTACTCGACACCCGTTCGCACCAGTCCAGGCTTTGTGTTTTTTTGCTTGTCATACAGGCCCAATAGCCGATTTTGCGCCAAGACCGCGGCCAAATCCCGATCGATCGTCAGAATGTGATCATCGTCCGCTTCTTTTTCCGAAGTCATGATCACGTCTTTATCGCGAAAAGAAATTTCCCGACCTAGAAGGCGGCTGGCCGCTGCCAGAAAATCTTTGAGAGTTTTGATTTTAGAAACATCCAGATCCGCCCGCCTTTTGGTCAAGGCGGCTGTCGCCTTTTTCACGAAGCCAAGATCCGGGATCTCCTTGACCTCGACCCCGCGATGCAAAAGCGCCAACGTTTTGATGTCGAAATAATTCAGGATGCGTGAGTATTCGGACTCGGTCTGCATTTGCCGGGCTTGCGCGCGCCAATAACCTGTCGTCTTCAGAGCCAGCTGCAACATCGGGAAAAGCTCGTCCGCACTTCGAATCTCACCGTTGACCCGCTCGAGATGGCGGACCGCCGCTGATATCAATCCGGTCCGCAGAGGATTTTTGAGCGCCGGCTGATAATCCTGAAACGAAAAGTGGCCTTTTGCCATCGCTTCATAAATTTCAGCCTCTTCGGCTTCGGTGGTCTGGCCTCGCAAAAGCCGGCCCAGAACCGAATCCACCGGAATCTGCCGGTCCAACCCTTGATTTCGCCATTTCAAAACGGCCTGAGAAAGGGAGCCAATGTTGGACCGCAGAGTCTGAAGATCATTCCACTGTGGATCCTGCAAAGGTCCCAAATACGATTTTAAATGACGGGAATTCAGCACAGCCAGCCACGTGGGCGTAAACGGATCTCGGAAAGCATCGATGCCCGCTTTCTGAAGTCGAAGCACCTGCATGAACGACGCATTGTCAGTGATTTTACTTGAGTTCAAAACCATCATCGCACCAACCGGCCGAAAAACGGTCATGTGGGTACCGAAATCTTGGCTGTCAGAAGGATGAGTCGAGACATAATATCCACGCCCAATCGCTTGCGGCGGCATCCTCAGATAATCCATCATATCGTCGGCTGAAAGCCCCCCGTTCTGAGTCCACTCTCGATGAAGCTCACGATCCGCCCATTCATACAAAAACGGCGCCCGCACAAAATCCAATTTCGCAATCACCGTTGGCGTTTTGCCCCGAACATCAATCAGCTGCCTTGTCTTGGAAACATCAAAGCCATGCTTGCGCAACTGGGGAAGTCGTTGGGCCAACAATTCCTCAAACGTCTGCGCTTGGTCTTGAACTTTCAGCAGCGGCCGCTGCGCGGATCTGCAGACAACTCCGGCAGCTGATGCGAACCCAAACATCGACGCAACCGTCAGCACGAGCAAAGTTTGTAAAAAAGAAAATTTGCGAATGAAGGCCATCGAAGACTTCACTGCAAGCGATGCCAAATGCTGAGATTGGATTTTTCAAGCGTCGAATGTCGAGACTCTCGACAGAGCGCAAATTGCAGGAGTCACGGCAGAATTTTCAATTTCAAAAATGAATGAATTTGGAAAAATTTTTCTGCCGAAATATCAGACAGAATCAGAAGTCGTGGTTATGAATCTTCTTTGATTTACTTTGTTTATCATGGGGCTTTCTTGCCGTCCTGAGCGCCCATGCTGGTTACCTGGCACTTATTTGTTTTCGAGCCGCTTTTCACGACGGAGACGAGCCGCTTCGTGTCTGCGCTTGTCGTCTTCGGTTTCCAGAATCAGCGGTGGAACTTCGATTGCTCGCCCATTTCCACCGATCGCCACAAATGTCGTGTAGGCGCTGGCGGTGTGAAAGACTTCGCCGGTCTTCGGATTTTCCGCATCGACGCGAACGCCGACTTCCATACTGGTGCGAGAGACGAAATTGACAGAAGCTTTGAGATTTACCACCCAGCCTTTTCTGACGGGGGCGACGAAATTTAATTTATCGATAGAGGCGGTGACGACTTCTCGTTGCGAGTGTCGTTGTGCTGCGATGGCGGCACAAATATCGATCCATGAAAAGACAACGCCCCCGAATATTGTATCGAGGGCGTTGGTGTGAGTCGGTAAAACTAACTCGGTCATCACGACTTGCGAGGCTTTAACTGGCTTTCCTGTAGGGCCCGGCATAGTCGTTAATGACCTTTAAAATTACATTCCCATGCCGGCGTCTGAATTGCCGCCACGTGAGCCAATATCGTTGCGTTGACCTGGCAAGATAGTCGCTCCACCAACAGTCGCGCTCCCAGCGGGGATAGTCTGAGTTGCATTTGCGTTGTTGTTGTAGCTTCCAGCTGCCTGGATTGCTGGCTCTTGACGTACTGTCTCGCTCTCGACAAAGCCGAGGTGAGGCAGACACCAAACGATCAATTGAGCACGTGATTTCACGTTCATCTTTTTGTAGATATTTGTCAGATGGAACTTCACTGTCTTCTCAGTGACAAAAAGCTGGTTCGCAACTTCCTTGTTCGACAAGCCTTTTGATACCAGTTCCGCGACTTCTGCCTCACGATTGGACAGACCTTTTTGAATTAGGACATCTCTGAGCATCCTTGCTCCCTCCCCTTATATTTTTTAGACACCGACCGATGGCGTCTGGTTAAAAAATTCCCTTTTTCTACTTTAACTAAGCTGTCGTAAACCAAAGCTAAGTTTAAAATATTATGTTATTCAATTAACCGTTTTGAAGTCTGGGTTTCGCTGTTTTGCGATCATTTTGAAGAGGCACTAGACCTTCACACACATCTGTCAAACATCATACTTCCGTCTAAAAACACTCCATGTTTCCAGACTGTAGTCGACGTTTCCCTGACGGTCGTCCTAAAACAAAACACCCTGCTCCTGTATTAAAGTCTGTCAGTAAAGTTCGCGCAAAGCAACGACTTTGGACTCTAGTTTTTTAAAAACTAGACCGATCAAAAGAGGTCTAAAACACATGTTTTTGAACAAGGGGTGAATGATTATGTTTCCTGCAAACACGAAATTTCTGGTTGTCGATGACTTCGCAACCATGCGAAAAATCATCAAAAAAGTCCTGACAGAGCTTGGTTACACAAACGTTGAAGAAGCTGATGATGGCAAACCAGCACTGGCTGCTTTGCAAGCGGCCCAGACCAACGGCGCGCCTTTTCAGTTTGTAATTTCGGACTGGAATATGCCAGGTATGACCGGCATCGACCTCTTGAAAGCCTGCAAAGGCGATCCCAATTTTAAAAACCTTCCTTTTATGCTGGTCACAGCAGAGTCGGAACAAAAGAACATCGTCGAAGCCGCAAAAAACGGCGTTTCGGACTATGTTGTGAAGCCTTTCAATGCTCAAACTCTCAAGGGAAAACTTGAGCGTATCTGG
>CBIHPB010000047.1:0-15325 GCA_966211485.1 uncultured Bdellovibrio sp. | reverse complement strand
GAGTTTTCTGGATTTTTTCTGAAAGATAGCAGTCTCGCTGACCTCAACTGGCATAAAAAAGGCTAATATCTGATCGCCGTTCGATGATTCGATGCGGCGGCGGACGTGCTTCAGAAGGGCCTACGGACCGAGTCCGTTGTTTCCAACGAAAAGTCAGCGGCCCTGGCTTTGCAGTTGGCTGTGCAGTATGAGCAAAAACCAGATCAAGCGATGAAGGTGACGGAAGCGATTTTGGCAAATCCGAAATCAAGCGAAATTCTGAAAAACAAAGCGCGCGGCTGGCAGAGCTCGGTGAAAAAATGGCAGCAAGAGAAAGAAAGCCCCAAAACGCTGGATGGCACCTCGAAACTTTTGGTCAATGCCCAGACCGAAATCGAATCGATGCGGGCCCTAGCCCAAATTCTGGCATTTCTTTCCACAGAACCCCAGCAACCAGAGCTGGGAGAAGCATTGCTTTTAGCGGGCACCGCTTATGATAAGCTCAGTGATTTTCTGCCATCTGATTTGCACGAGAACTACTATGCCTCTTGCATTCGCAGCCAGCCAAAGAGCGGACAGGCCAAGCGCTGTTACAGCAAATTGGAAGAGTCGATCCGATTTGGTTATACAGGAACAAGTGGAGAAAACCTGCCAGTCGAAATTCAGGTCTGGCTGGGGCAGTTAAAAAAAGAAGCCGACAAAGAAGCCGGAAATTAACTTTCCGGTTCCTCTTCAGAATCTGTGGCAAATCCGTACTCTTTTTCTTTTCGGTACAAGGTGCGGCGGTTGATACCAAGGATCTGCGCCGCTTTTTCTTTTTTGCCGCCGGTTTTTTCCAAGATCAGTTGAATATAACGTTTTTCCAGATCTTCCAAAGTCGGCGAGTCTTGTGTGGATTGACCAAAGAATTGTTCGGAAGAGCTTTGATCTGAATCCGGAATATCCACGGCATCGATTTGCGGAGTTCGGCTCAACACGACCAATCGCTCGACCATGTTTTCAAGTTCGCGCACGTTGCCGGGCCAGCTGAAGCTCATCAGCTTTCTTAAAGCATCTTGAGTAAAGGCCGTGGCTTTGCCACTGTTGAGAGCGGAATATTTGCGTAAAAAATGATGGGCCAGAAGCGGAATGTCTTCTGGACGATGGCGCAGCGGTGGAATCACAACCGGAATAACAGACAGGCGATAGTACAAGTCTTCGCGAAAGACGGAATTTGAAATCGCTTTTTTCAGATCTTTATGGGTCGCTGCAATCACGCGTACGTCGATGGCTTTGGATTGATTGCTGCCAACCGGTTTGATCTGGCGCTCTTGCAGGACTCGCAAAAGTTTGGCTTGCAAGGCCATATCCATATCGCCGATTTCGTCCAAGAAAATGGTGCCGCCATTGGCCTCTTCGAAAAGTCCCTTTTTATCTGCGGTCGCGCCGGTGAAAGATCCTTTCACATGTCCGAAAAGTTCGGACTCCATCAGCGTATCGGGGATGGCCGTGCAGTTGATGGCGATAAACGGTTTGTCAGCTCTTGGACTTTGGCTGTGCAAAGCTCGGGCGACGACTTCTTTTCCGGTTCCGCTTTCACCGGTGATCAAAACATTTGTGCTGGCCGGACCAATGCGTTCGATCAAGTCAAAAATATTTTGAATGGCCGCACTTTTTCCGACGATATTTTGTCGGTTCCAAGATTTGTGAACGGCCGTGGTCAGGGCCTGGTTTTGAGCTTTGAGACGGTAGTAAGAAAGGGCACGCTCGACCGTGAGGCTGAGCTCGTTGAGCTTGAAAGGTTTCGTTAAATAATCAAAAGCTCCGCGACGAAGTCCTTCAATGGCTGTGTCGACTGTGGCAAATGCCGTCATAATGATGACTGGGAATTGATTCGGAAGGCGACGGATCTGTTGAAGCAAATCCATTCCATCAAGATCTGGCATCCGCAAATCCGTGAGAAGCAATTCCGTTCCCAAGGCATCCAAGCCTGAGGACGATAAATATTTGACGGCTTCCAAGCTCGAACCGAAGTCCTTGACCTGGTATCCTTGGCGCTTGAGGTGGTCTGTGACCATCGAACGCATTTCTGGGTCGTCATCGACGACGACAATTGATCCCATCGACATAACCTGGTTGTAACACAGGCCTTGACGAGTGCAAACAATCCCAGGGAAACTGCTGGGCAGGTGGGCTATTTTGTCCCAATTCTTTTGAGATGAGGATTTCTCCATCATGGAAGTCAATCAAGAGCTGCTCAAGCAATTATCCGATCAGAAATACGCCCTGGATCAGGCGGCGATTGTGGCTGCGACGGATTCGAAAGGAATGATCACCTATGTGAATGAGAAATTCTGTGAGGTGTCTGGATATCGTCGGGATGAGCTCATCGGCCAAACGCATAAAATCATCAACTCGGGTTACCATCCAAGGGAATTCTTTATTGATCTTTGGAAGACCATTTCAAGTGGCCGTGTGTGGCGGGGGGAAGTCTGCAACCGCCGGAAAAACAATCAGCTTTATTGGGTCTACACGACAATCGTTCCTTTTTTAGGAGAGAACGGAAAACCCACCCAATATCTTTCGATTCGCTATGAGATTACCGAGTTAAAGGCCGCTCAGAAAGTGATTTTAGACCAGCAGGAAAAACTGGTCGCGGCGTCAAGACTGTCGGCGATTGGTGAAATGGCGGCGGCCATCACACATGAAATTAACAATCCATTGGGCGTTATTTTGGGCCGGGCTGAAATGATTAAATCTATTCTTTCAGATGAAGCCATCGACAAGAATGAACTTTTGCGGCTGGTTGATACCATTGAAGTGACAGGGCAAAGAATTGCTAAAATCGTTCGTAGTATGAAGACCATGGCGCATCACCAGGAAGAAGAGCCCACGCAATCTGTTCGGATTCAGGAAGTCATTGATGATGCGCTTGATCTGTGCGTGAACCGCTTTCAAAATCAGGGAATCAAAATTGAAAAAAACCAGCCGACATCTTTGATGGTCGAATGCCGCAGCCATCAAGTCGTACAGGTTTTGGTCAATCTTTTGAATAATTCCTATGATGCGATTCAATCTTTGCCAGAAAAATGGGTGCGAATCGAAGTTCAAGACCGAGGCGGGACCGTTGCTCTTGTTTTCACGGACAGTGGTCGTGGAATTTCGAAAGATGTTCAAAAACGGATGTTTGATCCCTTTTATTCGACCAAGGCCGTCCAGTATGGAACCGGACTGGGTCTGAGTATCTCCCAAAGTCTTTTGCAAAAAAATGGCGGTCGGCTAGAGTATGATGCCGCTTCTGCGAATACACGTTTCATTTTGAGTCTGCCAAAACGTCAGTCGGCCATGGGTTGATTTGTCCGGGCGCGGGATTTTCGTGATTGAGATGAATTGTCTCAATCGGCAAGTCAAAGCCATTGAGTTTGAGATGGCTTTGGCGCTGCATTTGCTCTGTCTATCCGGCAGAGGAGATCCTTATGTCAGCAATTCTAGTTTGGGTGCATTCGGATGAAGCCAAGCTTTTTCATCTCAAACCCAACAGCATCCACGTGGAAACCGTTCAGTTCAAAGGGCCCAGCCATCCTGATGCTCATACCGATGAAGATTTATTCTATCGGCAATTGGCCAAAAAATTGTCGCAAAAAGATGAAGCCAAGCTGCTGGTCATGGGCCCCAGTCTTGCGCCCAAACATTTCTTTCGCTTTTTAGAAATACACCATCCGTTGATGGCAGGACGGGTAATCGGGGTCGAACGAATGGAGAAAATGCCGGATAGCGAGATCCTGTCGATGGGTCGGCAAATGCTCCATCAATACTATTTGTATCAAGGTGTCGCAAATTAGTCTTGCAAACCGGTGAAACCGAAACTCACAAGGCAATCCAATAAAGGAGGGGTCACAATGTCCAGTACCGGAAAAAATATATTCGAGTGGGATCAGCAGAAGTTCACGACCTATGTTGATGCCATGGACCGCGAACATGAAGTGCTGATCAAGCTTATGAATCAATTGTATCAGCTCAATGAAACGTCAGGTAAGAAACCGCAGCTGCTTAAGATCGTGGAGCAACTGGGGGCGAAAACCAAGGCTCATTTTGACAGCGAGGAAAAGTATTTGGAAACCCTGCCGGGTTATAAGCTGCTGCCAGCCCATAAGAAAATTCACGAAACTCTTTTAAATAATTATCGCGAGCATCAGGAAAAATTCCGTCAAAGCAAGGATGACAAGCTGCCTTTGGACTTTTTCAATTTTCTGAAAGTTTGGTTGTCAGCCCATATCTGTGGAATCGACCGCAAGTACGGTGAAATTGCAAAAGCGGGATAACAAAAACCCACAGAAAAAAGGCTCCGGTTGGAGCCTTTTTATTCCTTAATGATGTTCCGCGTGCTCGTCAGTTTCTGATTTTTCCTGACTTTCGCCTTTTTTATGGTGCTTCATTCCTTTTTTCATCATCATCCCGTGCATCCCTTTTCCCATCATCGGGCAAGCGTCCTCGGATTCATGACAGTGTGCTTTCATCTCTTCATGGCAGGTCTCCATCGTTTTTTCCGAACGCAGGCAGGCTGCCATCTTTTCCATGGATTCGGCCATGCGAATTCTTTTTTCCTGGCTGGGGCCTGATTTTGGAGGCGGATTTTTTTCTGTTTCCGCGGCCCAAGAAGTGGAGCCTGTGGTCCAGATGAAGGCCGACAGCGCGGCCGTCAGAATCCAGTGTTGAAACATTTGTGATTTCGAAATCTTCATTTGCTCTCCTTTGTTGAATGTTCCGAATTCAAACTTCCTCAGTCGCAATTCAATTGCGGGCTATCGCATTTGTCTTGCCATTTCGATTGTAGCGGATCCATTTTCAGGAGTGAAAGTATCTGGGACATGCGCGAGGTGTCTTGAGATGTTTTGTCTCAAATTTCTTAAGTTCACCATGTGTCAAGAGGTCAATCATCGGTGTCTGAATCACGCCAATGAGGCCGAGTTATCTTTTAAACGCACCTTCAATCTGGCGCAGCAAACGAGAGAGTTTGTCTCGTCTGTCTCAAGGTGATCGAGCTTCTTTGTCTCGATTCAAGTTTCAAACGTCATTTAATTGTTTCGAGCCCTTGGTCTCGCCCTTGCTGATGGCAAATGGCAGAAGCGGACGACGATGTCAGCTCAATCACTAAAACGCAAAACGCGGGGGTTTTATGAAACACGGATTTGATTCAAAATATTTTGCAACAGCAGCTTTGCTTTCAATCATGGGATGGATGCCGATGGCTTCGGCCTCGCAGGATGTCCCAGCGGTTCGGGAAGTCACCGTCGGTATCAGCGATGCCTTTGTGCCTGGGGGCTTTGATTCGAAAGATGATGCGTATGTGGTTGTCAGCGGGATGTTTCCGAACGGTTGTTACCGTTGGAAAGGGGCTGAGGTCCGCCATCTCGATTCCTTGAACCATGAAGTGGTCAGTCTCGCCAATGTCAGTCAGGGACTTTGCACCATGGCTTTGATTCCGTTTACTCAGGAAGTGCGTCTTGGCGTTTTGGAAAGCGGAACCCATCATCTGCGTTTTCTCAACGGTGATGGAACTTATCTTCAGAAGACCATGACAGTCGAGTGAGGTGTCCGGTGAAATGCCGATCACAGTTGTTGCAAATGGTCTGTCCTGTTCTTGTGCTGTTGAATCTAACATCCTGTGAGCGTTCGTCTCGGATGCTCACAACCCGCTGGCATGGGCAAGGTCCTGTTCCAGCGGGCCCCTCTGAGGGCCGTCAGGACAAAGCGGTCCCTCTATCGGCCGGAGCAGACCAAATCTATTTTGAAAACCAAAAATTGGAAGGGGTTCCGGTGCAAGGAGCTTTTTTCAAGCGCCTGGAAAAAGAGGGACGGCCTCTTTTCGTGGCTTCCCGCTGGATGAGCGGAACTCAGTCTTCCTGGAAGAGGTTGATCCAAAAGATGCGAGCCTCCGAAGGGCAGGTGCGGGCCAGGGTTGAAACTTTGTTTCCCGGTTATCGCCAGATGAAATGGCTTTCGGGACCCGATCTTGTCATTGAAACAAAACCGAAAATTCAGCCAGTATGGCGGATGCTCTTTGAACTCAAAAATGGCGAGCTTATTGCGTTAACTGTGGATGAAAAATTGCGCTTACTTGATTCCAGACGGGAGGGATCTCAGTTCGGCGAGGCGATGGCCTTCCTATTTCCGAAAGGGCCACTGCGAAGCGAGATTTCAAACGTAAAACTGAACGAAGCCTTAACGGCACTTCACCTCGAGTCGGACCGAGTCCTCTTGAGAACCGAAGCAGATGTCGAAGCCACCGCCGAGAAAAATCAGTTTCATTATTCCAGCGATGATCTTCGGTTCAGCCAGGTTCAGGCTTACTATTTTGTCAGCGAATCGATGCAGTGGTTTGAAAAAAACTTTCAGTTGAAAATGCCATTTCGAGTCGAAGTCGAAACACAAAAAGGGTTTCCAGGTAAGACCAATACTGCCTTTTATTACCAGCACCGAATCCGCCTCGGCGAAGGCGACGAAATCAGCTATTCACGAATTCCATTGGATCCAAGTATTGTCATTCACGAGTCGATCCATGCGGTGAACGAAG
Source organism: uncultured Bdellovibrio sp. (assembly GCA_966211485.1). Classification (GTDB taxonomy): domain Bacteria; phylum Bdellovibrionota; class Bdellovibrionia; order Bdellovibrionales; family Bdellovibrionaceae; genus 21-14-0-10-47-8. The sequence continues at coordinate 8,793 of CBIHPB010000047.1, read as the reverse complement.
CTGTCTCTGCGCTTCCTTATGAAGGAGAAGGTGGCTCTTTAAATGAGGCCTATGCGGATTTTTGGACGGCCATGCAGCTGGACAATCCCAGATTGGGCGAAGTGTCCTACCGGAAAGAGCCCTTCAAAAGAAGTCTTGAAAACGATTTGAAGCTGTCTCAAAAAAACGGCGGCCTTTACCATGACTCTTTGATTGTGTCCGGTCTGCTTTGGAACATCCGAACAGAACTGGGTCCCGAGGTCGCGCGTCGTGTGGCCTGGAAGACATTGTTACGCCTCACGCCGGACTCGGACTTTGCCATCTGGTTGGATGAATTCAGCCGAGTGCTTTCTGAGGAACCGGCTGAAATACAAAACAAGATCCGTGGAATCGTCAAAAACCGCGGATGGAATGAAATCGAACAAACGAAAGAAGAACCCAAAAACGAAAAGGAGAATTTATGAAAAAATGGATTTTTACAGTGCTGTGGATGTCAGTCGGACCGGCGGCTTGGGCCGAGCCAGCAGTTGAATCCCTGATGGGGCACTTTACAACTCAAGGTGGAGTGCATATTCAGGTTTACAGTGGTGGATGTACTTGGAAAAAACAATTCGAGGTCAAGCAAGAGGTCTCCGATCGCCGCGTGCATCTGACATTTATTCGAAAAGCCGTGGATCCCTGCCGCGCCTATATTCCCTACGGTGAAATTCTGACTTTCTCGTTTGAAGAGTTGGGTTTGAAAGCGGGAGACGCAATTGAAATTCAAAATCCTGAAATCGCGACCCAAGTTTCGCGCATGCAGTGAAAAATTCCGAATCCGAGATTGGCATCTTAATATTATATGAATAGGCTCGTTGCTTCCTGTCTTTTTGCAATCTCCTTGTGGCTTCGCGTTTGCAATCATTTCTCAAAGTTGTTAGACGCGGGAGATTTTGCCTCAAGATCGAATTGTCTAAAGCGGAAGTTAGGAAATGAATCGGAACGAAAGTGAGCCTTTCAAGAGAGAAAACCGCAAGCCCGATTTTAAGAAAGCCGTACCAAGGTATGCTCACTGTTCGGATGTCTTGAAAGCTTACAAAGATTTTATCATCAAAGAATTTGAAAAAGAGGCCCGAAGGAAAATTCCGGCCTCTTTTCATAAAGACTCCAGCATCATCATCGACTCGCTCCCTCAATTTCTCGATGTGATTATTTCGGCACTTGCGGCAGGTGCAAAAGTGGAAGAGGCCTTTCAGGTTTCAAAGGTCGCCGAAGCCCACGGAAAGCAAAGGGCGGACACTGCGCAGTACACACTCGAGCAGACCTTATTCGAGTACTCGATTTTTCGTCGGATTCTTTTGTCCGTCCTTAGAGAACACACGGAAGTCACAGAGGAAGAATCGGATGTGATCCATGAGGCGATCGAAGAAGGAATGCTACAGGCCGCATCCGAGTTTACTAGGTTTCACCAGCAAGCAGCTGAAAACTTTCAAAAAGAAAAGCGAAGACTTGCTGAATCGGCAGAGCGCTCGGGTGCGACGTTGAAGGCCTTGCTAGCCAGTGCTCCGGTGGGAATTGCCTTCCTAGATCAAAATCTCAACTTTATCGAAGTCAATCACACATTGGCCCAGCTTGTCGGAGTGTCGTCTGAAAAATATGCCGGCCGAAATTTGAGAGACTTGAATTTTCAAGATGCGGACATCATCGAGCCGCTGCTCAGTCAAGTTCTGGCCACGGGGAAGCCGTTGTTAAATGTGGAGTACATATTAAAACCATCAGAAAACCGCAGTCGGGAAGTTCATACACTCTCGAATTACTTTCCGGTGAAGTCGCCATCGGGAGGTTTTGTCGGATTGGGTGTTGTGGTCGTCAATATCACGGACCTTTCCAAGATCAAGGAAGCGCTTCGGAAAAGCGAAGAGCTGCAGAGACGGATCTTCGAAAGCAGTGAAGACTGTTACAAGATATTAGATCTCGAAGGAAATATTTTGGTTTTGACCGAGCAAAGCAGAAAGATTCTGGAGATTGAAAAATCGGATTCTGTGATCGGCAAGTCCTGGCTTGGCTATTGGACTCGGCAAGGGGATCTTTTGGCCGCTAAAGAAGCGCTTCAAAATGCGGCGGCTGGCGGGAAGGGACACTTTGTTGGATATTATCCCACTCCCTCAGGCAAGCGGAAGTGGTGGGATGTTGTCATCACGCCAATGCGAGATCAAAATGGAAAACCCGAACAGCTTTTAGCGACATCCCGTGATGTCACAGCTTTGCACGAGGTGGAAGATCGCCTGAAGGCCGCGCAAGACCGGATCGACTTTGCGTTGCGGGAAAGCTATCAGTCTTTTAAAGAGATGACAGATTCACTTCCGGTTTTGTTCTGGTGGACGGATGAAGGCGGGAAGGGAAACCACTACAACAATAAATTTTACGAGTACACGGGATTACCAGTGACTTCTGATCCCGAGCTGAAAGAAAATTTTTATCCGGTCATTCATCCGGAAGATCTTCCCAATAACTTAAAGATTCGGGAAGAGGCCTTGCGCTTGAAGAAAACGGCCCGGTTCGAAGAGCGTGTTCGCAGATGGGACGGGGAATACAGATGGCATCTCGTGCAGGCGACACCGGTGTTTGATGCCAATGGAAACTTCAAGCGCTGGTACGCGACCTCCATGGATATTCACGAGCAAAAAATTGTGGAAATTGAAAAAACAAGAACCACCGAGTCTTTGAAAACTCAAACTGAAAAATTGAACACCCGAAATGCCGAGCTGGATCGTTTTGCGGCCATTGCGGCCCACGATCTCAAAGCACCCTTGAATTCTATCACCCAGTTTGCCGAGCTTTTGGCGGATCAGTGGCACGGGCGCTTGGGCCGTGAAACAGACGAATATATCGATTTTATTGTCAATGCTGGAAATCGCATGCGCGATTTGATCGACAATCTTTTGGAGTTTTCGCGCTCTGGTGCAATTGATAAATCCAAGTTTGTTCCCATCGACACGATGGAAGCCGTGAACACGGCTCGAAAAAATTTGCTGGCCGAATTTACCCGCACGGACGCACGAATCATTTTCCGCAATCGCTTGCCGATTGTTTTGGGAAATAAATTGCAGATCACTCAGCTGTTTCAAAACCTGATGGCCAATGCCATCAAGTTTCACAAGCCTCACCAGCCACCCAAAATCGAAATTGATTTTACCGATGCCGGCGATAGCTGGCGATTTAGCATCGAAGATCAAGGAATCGGAATGGATCCCCAGCATTCGGGGAAAATATTTGAAATCTTCAACAAGCTGCATGGGCCCGGGCAGTACGAAGGCTCGGGGATTGGGCTGGCGGTCTGTAAGAGAATTGTCGAAGTCCACGGCGGAAAAATTGATTTTCAGTCCGAGCCTGGTCAGGGGACGACGTTTTTCTTCACGCTTCCGAAAGCCGCCTCGTCGGGGGTTGCGTAAGACTTCCGCAGAATCGCCGGTCATCAGGGGCTTCAAGGATTAACAAAAGAGAATTTGGGGTGACCGACGGGCCATCCGTAAGTCACTGAATTTACTTAGAATCGTAGCCTGCATGTCATCATCTGTCATCTAGCTTTTTACCCCCTGTTGAAATTTATTGAAATGACGTTCTCTTGGGCTGTCGATACCGGAGCTGAATAGCCCAAAGCATCGGTCGCACCCTTAATATCGACCCCTGCAAGCCTCAAATAGATGTCGGTAGTTTCCATTTTCTTATGACCCACAATGGCCATAACTTTAACTAACGGCACCCCTTGGGCCAGCATATTGGTAATAAATGTTGCCCTTAAATCATGGAACTTAACGGATGTAATTCCGGCGGACATACAGAAATCACGTAATACCTTTGCCTGATCACCATGGGTCCATTCCTGCAATCTGGGCAGAACAAACTCATTGGTGTCTTTTTTAATCCTTAGCTCGTTTAGCAAGGATTTCAGATCAGAACTTACAGGTACTACGCGCCAATCTCCGGTTTTCAACTCATGAAACCCATCTTTGTTGGTCCATTGCTTACTTACGGAAATAATGTTCGCATCTAAATCTACGTCGCTCCATTTAAGCGCATACATTTCACCAGATCTCATTCCAGTCATTAGCGCAAAAGCCCAAACATGATAAAATCGATGATTGACGGATTTTGCGACTCTTAAAAGACTTTCAGCTTCTCGCGAAGTTAAAACTTTCTGCATCGACTGCGGAACTTTAATTGAAACTCCTCTTGTTGGATTTTTCGCGATTAACCCCTCATCAACAGCAGTTTGAAATACCTTTCGCAACATCTTAAGAACATTTCTTTGAGAAATACTTCCTAGTCTTATACTGGAATTTTGGATCACTTCATAAATATCATCAGTAGTAATTTGATCTACGGATTTTTCTAGCCACTTTTTAGGAATCCATCTTTTTAAATACCCATCGTAATTTGCAACAGTTGAGTTTTTATAACTCATGCGAATTCGTCTTAAAAATTCTGAATGCCAATTTTCCCAAGTCCAATTTGGTTTTTGGTCAGCAATATTTCTAAGTTCGGATTTAAATTGAAACTCAATTTCTCTTGCTTCACGATCTGATGGAATTCCTCTTTTTCTTTTCGCGATCAATTTTTTATGTTGATCGCGTTCGGCTACATAGACCTCATATAACTTTTTGTTTCCTTTCATATAGGACTTGATCATCTCTTTTTCTCCTTTCGAGAAAAAAGAGCGAGCACGTCATTAATATGAAATCTCAATCTTCGACCAATTTTGGAAAATTCAATTTGCCTTCTATAAACCATTATACGAAGAGCGTTTTCAGATATTCCTAGATAGGCCGCAGTTTGAGCAGATGATAACCACTCACAGACTATTCGATTTTCAAAGAACTGGGACTCACTTTTATCTAATCCCGATAAAAGTATTTTCTCCATTTTTTCCCCTAAAATCAAGGTTTGTCGGGTTGGCGATTTAACTTAGGAAGTTCATTTTTTGATTCTGACTTATTGTTTTCGAGAGGCTTAGTTTCCGACTCTTGAAACGCTTTTACATCGTCATCTAAAGGAGTATTTTTATTATTAGTAGCAGGTTCACCATTTTCTTTTTTCTTACGCCCACGAGTCTTTTTAACAGGTACATTTGAAATAACACCAGGTGTCTGAATAATTTTTAGAACATCATCCAATTGAATTTCAGATCCATTTTGTTTGGCTTTAATAACCTCGAGAGTGGCTTTCCGTAGTGCTTTTACAAGATCAAAATGTTTTTCTTTTAACTTATTCAATTCATCTTCATTTAAAGAAAATGCTCTTTCTTGCAAAATGAAATTGATAATGTCTTTCAAAGAAATCTGAACTAGATCTCCTAATTGTTCATTTACTTGTTGTTGCAATGGCTGAATCGATGCGATGGATTCCAGATCCAAAACGACACGATCGATTTTTTGACTCTTCTTTGTTGTTTCAATATTTACTGACTCCAAGTTGTAGTCCTTTCTAAAACCCACATCCAATGGCCTTCAATATATTTGTCGCCTTCAATTTTTTCAGGGACCCAAACTTTGCGCACTGTTGGTGTTGTTAATGCCGGAGACTTATTATCTGATTTGTTACTATTTGATGGTTGATCCTGCTTAGTCTTGTTCATAGATGAACAACCACTCATAATGATTACTGCTAAAACTGACGAAATTACTTTTTTCAAAATATACCCCTTATGAAAATCGCTATAAATCACGACTGAATCGTACTTGTCTGGTTTGGACAATATTGTGACTTGTTGAAATCGTTGGACATTTTCTGGTGTCGAGCGGAAATTGACCGGAAACTTCTTGCGGGTCTGTTTCCGGCGACTTTCCTAAAATATCCAGAAGAGTTTTTCCTTGGTTTTTTCCTTTTTCAATTTTGCTTTGCCATTGTTTCTGAATGTATTGGTCAATGGTTAAGAAACTTTGCTCTTCGCCACGCGTGGATGACACAGACTTGATGGCGTCTTCAATGCACTCAGAATCTTTGCTGCTGGCAACCACCCAGATAACTTGGTAGGGCTTTACTGTGCTGGAGTAGTAAGTGGCCGCTTTATGATATCTCATAGGAGTTTTTCTGGAAAGCTCTACCTCAAGTGCAACCAAACTCTGATTTTGTGGTTTTCCAATACCGATATTCCACCAGCCATCAGGTCTATGAGTAGAAGTCTTTGGAACCCAATCAGGATACTCCGATAGTTTGTATCGGCGAAGCTGTTGCTCTGACATCACAGCGCAGTTTGCAGGAAAGGCATTCAGCCACTCTCCCAAATGAATGGCTGTGACCCAAAAATCATGGTCACGATTTTCAGATTTGAACCCTCTTGAATCAAGTTCTGGCAAATGATCTTCCAGAAACTCAAATCCTTTTTCTGTTAGGCTCCAAACATAGTGATTTCCATCAGTGGACATTAAAGCAGAAACGAAATTCAGCCGAGCAAGATCTCTGAGTCTTCGATAGGTCCGATAATAGGATTTCTCTTTGTAAATGGCGTGCTTCAAAAGAGCTGTGGTACAAAGCTTCCATTGCCAAATATATTTCAGGCAAGCATGGTCATTTTGGCTTAACTTAAATTTTACTTCCGCTTTAGCCATGAGTAATGTCCTTTAAATTTCTATCCAATAGTTTCTTTGTACTCTGAGGGTTCAGAAAAGGAGTCTGGACTTCAAATTGGTCCAATCCATTTTTCCAGATGGCTCGACCTGGAATTGCAGGAAGTTCTTTGGCTCGTCCGTTCCCAAGAATGGAAAAACTCGCGCCCAATGTTGCCATCGGAAAAGATATAATTCCTGTTAAGTTGGCTTTGATCTGACCATTGACTGCTTTTGAATCTGGCTTTTGAGTTGCGACTACCAAATGCAATCCAACAGCGCGACCTTGCGCTGCAATCCGTATGGCCTTACGTGTGAGCTCCTGAACCTCTCCAATATTGGATCTGGAATTGGAAAGAAAGAGTTCGGCCGCTTCATCAATGACAATAACTTGTCGTTGGATGTCCATGCTCTCGTCGGACACATCGTTTGGTCTTTTTTTCTGTTCTATTGGAATAGATTCAAACGCATCAATGTCTTTAGAGCTGTTATGCTTTAGAATCTTCATTCTTTCGGTAAGCATGGTATCCAATTCATTAAAGAGTGTTTTCGCGTCTTCAAATGTTGCATATACTGTCATCCTTGGAAGTCCTTCAAAAATTTGAAACTCCAATCCGCCTTTCATATCAATCAAAGAAAACTTGTAAGATTCATTATTGGCATACAAAGTCGTTACCAGTTGTCTTAAGAAAGTAGATTTACCACCACCAGTTTGACCGCCAATTAGCAGATGTGGTGTTTCACTCAAGCTTGAATAAATTGGCTTCGCCCTTGTCTGACCTACGAAAAACCTATTTGGTCCAATGGACAAAATATTATCTGCTTCAACCATCTTGGCGATTTCGTAGTGGGAATAAAGAATATCAATGGTGCCACTGCCTCGATTTTCCGTGATTTCATCAATGTAGACCTGCAAAGAACTTTCGAGTCTGTCCTTGGCTTCTTCAAACTTAGCTTTTGGCATGAAAGCATTAGTGACTCTTAATTTTCGAACCAATTCATCCACAGGACGATCCGCGATAAAGCCCGGCAGTTTTCCCATGGGACTCTTAAGACCGCTTTCTTGAAATACTTGAGAAAGCCTTTCAATCATATTCACTTTGCGTCTGGCTTGGATAGCTCCCCAAATCCAGAATCCTAGTGTGGCTCCAAAGAAAGCATAGAATGAGTACGTGATTGGATTTCTTGGATACAGCCAAGAAATCTTAAGCCATTTAAAAATGAATTGATCCAATCCACTCAAAATTAAGGCATCAAAAATCAATCCCCAAGTTATCAGAGGCCAATAAAGAATTGTATCTTTCCTAATTCCGTAAATGACCTCGATAATGGGCTGACTCAAACCAAAAATAATATTTTTAGAAAGGCTCCAAAGTCGATCGACCCAAGCGTGAGAGCTTGGGCTGGTATTATTTGATTTCAAATCAGTCTCCTTCAAATAAAACGTAAAATTCTTTTCCGCTATCCACTTGGACGACGGATTTCTTATTGCGAAGTTCAGAAAGAACTTCCTTGGACTGATCGAGAGCTGCTTTCGAAGCTCCATTTAGTGCCGCATTTTTCAAATCTGATTTCTTTGTAGCGACTCCATTTTGAACTTGTGTTTCCTGAAGTCCTTCAGCGACTCCACCTAGAAAATTCAAACCGGCTCCTGTTGCCAGTAGCACTGCATACTTGCTAACTTTCTTACCTTTGACTCCCACTGTTTGGTCTGAAAGGTCACAGGCCTGAGCCTGAATATTCTGTGATTTGCCATCCTGGAATACCAACTTGGTAAACTGAACCGTCAATCTGTCATCGCCGGAACTTCCATTGCCAACAAGAACAGCTCCTTCGGGCACAACTTCCTCGTTGTTAATAGTGAGGGGTTCGAGCAAAATTGCTTTTAACGGTCCATTAGAGGCACCTGTGATGAATTTAGCTTTGGCCATAGAACCTGGTGGAATTTTCCCCCAGTTCGGACGTTGGATGACCTGCAATCCTGAATAGGAAACGATGGGTCTTGGTCTTCCTGCTGGTGCCTTTGGTTTTTCAAAGTCAGAATTTCCTGTGGGTATTTGGATCTTTCCTTGAGGACTGACTTGTTCGTTGAATGCTATAGGACCATTGCTTTCTGTTGGCGTCGGTTTAAAAAATTCTGCCAGTACGGAATACGCACTTCCGGCCAAAATAAAGATTCCAAAAGTCCAAGCCGTAATTTTCGCATTGATACTGATCTTTCGACCTTCTT
>CBIHPB010000046.1:0-15330 GCA_966211485.1 uncultured Bdellovibrio sp. | reverse complement strand
ATTTGATCTCACCGAAGAGGAGTCTCGGCTTTTCAAAAGAGCGCAAGACATTCTCTGCCAAAAGCGGGGGAAGTCCGTGAGCCTGAGCGAAACACAAGCCGAATTGCTTCAGTGCTTTTTAGACAAACACGATCCCATTCGGAAAGCGCAACGAGTCAGCAGCAGAACACGCCTCCCCCTAGACCGGTCCCGGGACCGGTCGCATGATCCTTCTCGGGACCGCCCTCAGGATTCATGCCGGAACCACATTCAGAATTCACGCCAGGAGCTGGCTCAGGATCCTTCTCGGGACAAAGTGTTTCGTGCGAAAGGAAATCATATATCTGCAACCGTGATTCATACGGTGAATTTAAGAGACCACGGAAAATGCCAAGCCCGACTTCCGGAAGGAGGTATTTGCTCAGAAACCAAATGGATTCATTTTCATCATATCATTCCAAAATCAAAAGGCGGGAAAGACAGTGCTGAAAACCTCGTGACTCTTTGCTCCGCCCATCACCGGCTTTGGCACTCGCGTGAGTGAGCGGATGCAGAAACCAAGTCATCGCCTGAATTTGATGTAAGGCCTGTTTCCGGCAAACCACTTACATCGCATACTCAAGCACAATCAGGCCCGGCGCCCCCGCTCCTCCAATATTGTTATTATTGCTTGAACCATTCGCGGCCGCCCCGCTCCCACTGGCGCCGTAGCCTGTTGCATTTGTACCGGCATAGCTAGTACTCATGCTGCCCGAGCACGGATGCACGGGTCCGCCGACTCCATATGGTGTGTGCTGACCTTGACCCGTCGTGGACCAGGCCTCCCCTCCGGCTTGCCCGTTGATATTGATAGTTCCATTCGTGGCCGTACCTCCCGCTCCACCGGCTGTGGGTACAACCGCGGTTGTGGCTCCGTTACCGCCAGAGCCTCCACCACCAGTCACCGTCGTGCCATTGATGGTAATGGATGAATTTCCGCCGGCCCCGCCATTGCCGCCAGTGCTTGCGCCCGCAGTTCCCGCACTGCCGATCGCGTAGGTGTAGGCCGTGCTGGGATTTAATCCCTGCACCACATAAATGGCCACACCACCCGCACCACCGCCGCCTCCGCAGGTTCCACTTTTCCCGCTGCCACCGCCGCCGCCGCCTCCACCGCCGATCACCGTAATTCTAAATTTGGTCGACGTCGTGATTCCAGCAGGCGAAGTCCATGAAGTTCCACTGGTCAAATAGACGGACTGTTGTTGCGCCGGCGTCGGGGCTGGAAGATTCGTTAACTGCGAGCCATCCACAGCCGGCAAACGGCCCGTCGTATCCAGCTGAACAACATTTGAAGATGAAGTCCCCACACTGAAAACGGCCGCCGTTCCCAAACCTAAATTCGCTCGTGCCGTCGAAGCCGAAGCCAGATCCGAAAGATTCGCAGACTTCTGAGCAGCACCGACAATACGTCCATCGTCACCCGCCGCCACCGTGTTGGCCACGTTGCCTACATTCAAAGTTAAAACCGCCGACGAAGTTCCAGTTGCCACAGACAAAAAGGAATTTGCCGAGCTCACAGAGGTCACGGTCCCATTTCCACTTCCAACATTCGCACAAATCGCATTCCCTGAAACATCGAAGGAGATCACCTGATTCAAAGAGCAAGTGAAAGCCGCCAAGGCATTGCCAGAGGTATTGCTGGCAATAATCCGTCCGGCAGCAAAGCTTGTCGTTCCGGTACCGCCCTTTGCAACGGGAACCGTATTCAGTGTCAAATTGCCGGCGTAATTCAAACTGGCATCACCGGACACAACACTATTCACCCACTGAGTGCCATCAAAGATCATCATTTGACCACTGATGTAGGCAGCCGTGACAGACTTGCCTTTGATTTTATCCACACTGGCCGAAGAAAAAGATCCAGACACATCTCCAGCCAATGTCCCGGAAGCCGAGCTCAACGGCGTGTAACCCAAAGCACCCGTCACATCCGAAGATGTGATATTCGCCGCCGCCGTGACTCGGCCTTTTGTATCGACTGTGACTTTCGAGTAAGTGCCAGCTCCGACACCGGTATTGGACAATATTAAAACTCCAGCACTCGACAAAGTCGCATCGCCACTCATGCTCACGGCCGTTGCAACGTTGGCTCCATTGCCAACAAATATTTTTCCCGCGGCCAGTGAGTTTGTCAGAGCCGTCACCCAGGACAAAACTCCATTGCCATCGGTTGAAAGCAAATCCCCCGCATTGCCATCATCACCAGGTAGAGTGAAGTTGACGTTGGTGGGGATCGCGGGGGCTGTCAGCTGAATATAGGACAGACCGTTAAAAATGCGCAGATTCGTCGTTTGAACACTGAGACCACTCACCGTGCCGGTGGACAGCACATTTCCAGTCGTGCTGATCGCCGTGGATCCTGAAATCGTTCCCGACGTGATCGCATTTCCAGAAACTTTTCCAGCGGCCGACAGACTTGGAATATCGCCTTCCACCAAAGAAACTGTTCCCGCCGTGACTCGTCCTTTGGTGTCGACGGTGACTTTGGAATAAGTTCCGCTACTGACACCTGAATCAGCAAGACCGATCAATGCCGATCCACCGCTGATCGTGCCAGCCACATTTCCATTCAGGGACAAATCAGATCCAACCATCAGCGAGCTGATTCCACTGGCCGCGCTACCACTTCCACCGCCACCACCACTGCCGGCATTTCCAAGAACCTGAACCCCGCTGCTGTTTCGGTATTTGATTTCTCCGGTCGTCGAGTCAAACCAGATATCGCCATCCGAAGCGCCAGCCGGATTAGCCGAATAAGACGGAAGCGCCACACCCGAGCCATCGGACTTCAGAAAATTTCCGGCCAAAATTTCCTGCAGATTCCCATAGGCCGGTGCCGCAAACAAAGCTTCCAAATTGGCTTGGGTCAAATCCGTCAGGCCAGACGTATTCACTTGCAAAATTCCCGAAGGCTCAAGCCCCTGCACACTTTGCGCAATCATCGCCTGCGGAACCGAATCCATCGCGATATCCGGCTTCAAAACATCCGACACATTCGTCGCCGACGGAGTCACCGTGATACGAACCGCGCGAGCAGCCCCCGGCGCCGGATCATAAACTCCGCTGGGGCAAAGCTGACCCGACAAATTGTTCGCCACAATGCCGCTGGCATTTTGAAAGATCCGTGTCATCGACTGCCCCGGATCGTTGACCGTGCGTTTGACCGATCCAACTGGCGAGCCCACGTTGACATGGAAATACCCTTCGCCACTGACTGTGTTGACGACTTGCTCTTCTTCATACAGCAGGCAGGTTCCATTGGGATTGATGATCTGAACTTTCAGTTTCACCGAAGGATCTAAAAGTGGAAAGTTGGTTCCTTTGCGGAAAAGCTGACCGTCCAATGTGAACGTCTGGGGCGATTCATTCAGCGCCCAAGCTCCGGAGGTGGTCATCAAGCCAATCACAAAAATGCTGATCAACACAAAACCTGTATTCCGGAAAACCCATTTAATCGACGTACCACTGCGGTTTTCCATAGTTTACTTATCGGCCACGATCACAGTTGCTGAAGGGGTGTGACCAATCCATCAACTGTACTGGAAATCCGCCAAGCGCCACTGCTCTGACTTTTCTGAGAATATCCCGAGGCGATATTCCAATCTGAAGAATGCACTTAGATCACATCAATTTCTGCTTGAATGACGCCATATTCGCACATCATTTGCCCAGTCAAAATCAGGCCTTGAAAGAAGTTTCTGCTTAGAAAGTTTCCCAGTTGAGAGTCATCCATGACGTAAAATTTCCAAGCGAAATTGGCACCTTTTTTTGCATTATCGATTTTCATCCGAACTATTAAAACTCTAGAAAGAGGATAATTCGCTATGAAGCATATCAAACCGTCAAAACTTTTAGCACCCGCGCTCCTAATTTTGTCACTGTCGCCGATTTCCCACGCTGACCAGCCTCAGATGAAGGCCAATCTGTTCCAGACAGACGCCGTCTCTCAGATTCTGAAAGACCAGGGCTTTTCAGCTCGCGAGCAGCGCAAAGCCGAAGAACGTGGCTCCGAATACATCCTCAACGTTCTGGGTTTGAATCCAAATGGCACGGCAAAAGAAGTCGATCCATTTGAAGTCCGCGACCTCTCACAAGAGGACACAACAGAAGACGAAAAGAACCTGCTAGAGGGCTGGGCTCATAAATATGATAACGGAACCCTTCGCCCCAGCATCCATTTCGCACTCGAGCAGCTGAAGGGCACAGATTCAGATATCGGAAAAATGCTAAAGAATATGCCGCCAGAAAAGCAGGCCTATGCCGAAGCCGCACTGGCGAATTCAATCGAAGCCATCGTCAAATTGCGTGGCCTGACTTTGGATTCACAGTACAACCGTTATCGTGAGTGGTCGAAGCTTTCGGAAGAAATGACAGATCAGGTTGATAAGTCACAAAAGAAACAACGTGATGTTTTGGACTTGTCCGGAAGCAGCTGGGTTCGCACAGAAGCGGCTGAAATCCTGGTGAACGGAACCGCTTCATTTGCCAAGCGCAATCAGTTGATGAAAGAAGCCAAGAGCTCGATCAACATTTTGACTTGGGCGATTTATGATGACGTGACTGGTACCCAATTGGCTGATTTGCTGATCGCAAAGAAGCAAGAAAATCCGAAGCTTGAAATCCGCGTGATGGTGGATGGCCAGATCGCTGTCGGCCCGGGCCACAGTGTTCAAGTCGGCCGTTTGGAGCACGCTGGAATCCAAGTCAGCCGTTGGTTCAACACTGAATACAATTACGTTGGTCAGCACCGCAAAGTGATGATCGTCGATGACATGCACTCGATCTCTGGTGGTCTGAACTTCGGTGATGTGTACAGCCACCAAAATCCAGATTTGAAAGTCCCACGCTGGCGCGACACTGACGTGTATATGAAGGGTGCCGGTGCTCAGGCAGCCAATCGCGAAATCTTCGCTAAACTTTGGAACGATCAGCTGCGCATGCAACCAAAGTTGAAGTATGCTCGCATGAAACTGGATGACGTGAAACCAAGCCAATCTGGTATCGAAGTTGCTGTGATCAACAACGATCCGATTGAGTCTCAAAAATCTGGCTCGAAGATCAACCTGACAATCCTGAAGGCGATCCGCGAAGCCAACGACAAAGTCGATATCGAAAATGCCTACATCATCTTGTTCCCAGCTTTGAAGCGTGAAATCGAAGACGCCTTGAAGCGCGGTGTGAAAGTTCGTGTCTTCACCAACTCGGGCGAAAGCGTTGACGAACCTGCGGTTTCAACTCCGATCCTGCGAAGCGTTTCTGATTTCATGGCCATGCCGGGCGCAAAAGTTTACACCAAAAAAGGTGCGACTTTGCACTCGAAGATCCTGGTTGTTGACGGAAAATTCGCCATGGTCATGAGCCACAACTTGCATCCACGTTCCGAGCGCATGGAAGGTGAGATGGCCGTTGCCATCCGTGACGCCGCTTTCGCGACAAACCTGCACAAGGTTTTCGACAACGACGTTTCGCCTGAAAACGCTTACGAGCCAAAATCGCAAGCCGACCTGAACGTGAAACAGAACCCAGTTCTGGTTCCGTCTCTGCGTATCTTCTTCGATCTTCTGTAATCAAATTCTTGTTTCGACAGCCGGAAAAACCGGCTGTCGAAGTCTCAGTCACCTCCCCAATTCTTTAGATAATTTCTGATCAATTTCAAAAGGATCGACGTCTCAAAGATGCTCGAATCCACGTCACTTTCACCTCAAGCTTCATTGCCGGCGGCATAGCGGTTGCAATTTTACCGTCTCACAGGGGCGTGGGGATGAGTTTTCCGACTCAAAACGAGACAACATGGACAGGCCAAGCAATGCGATGGGCGCTGGTGGCAGGTCTTTTTCTGAACGCTGGCTGCCGTCTGGTGGACGGTCAAGATCCCGGCGTCCAAACCCTGATTTTAAATTCCATGACCGTTTCTGCAAAAGCCTGCGCCAGCGAGGCGACAGTCGCTGAAGCTTTCTCCTGCCAGCCAGATGTCACCATGCCCGAAAACATGCTCGACGTGACCAGCTCGCAGCTGACCTGGGAGCTGACCTCTGAAAACACCTGCACATGGATTCAAATCAATCCCACTACGGGACAGCTTTTCGGCGTACCACCTCGCGAATTCATCGGCTCTTGCGTTTTGGCTTTGCGAGTGGTAACGGCCGAAGAGCCCTCCAGTGATTTCGTTCAGCCTCTGACGATTCGTGGTCCGAAACTGAGTTTCGTGGATCTGAATTGTCCCCTGACGGCGGCCGTTGATGGCAGCTATGTCTGCGTGCTGAAGACCGAGACGCCGTTGGAAAACGCGGTGATCACTTACACGTTGGCGTCTGATAACAATTGCTTGTGGGCAGGGATTGATTCCAAAACTGGTGTGATCACAGGTTCTCCTTCACTGGAATCCGTCGGCTCATGCTCGCTGTCGGTTGTCGCTATGATTGATAAAATCGCCAGCGCTCCGATGAAGATGACCATCAATGTCCCACAGGTCGCGGTCAACATTTCCGCCAGCTGCGCATCGACCGTAGACGCTGGCGTGAACTACTCTTGCCTCCCGCGTGCAACCGCTGCCGTTTCAAATCCCACATTCACTTGGAATATCACAAGCTCGAACACTTGCAGTTGGGCAACCATCAATCCAGTCACAGGCGCGATCGCAGGAACACCACAAGTTCAATCGACAGGCTCTTGCCGTTTGGATTTCACGGCGAAACTTCCGAACGGATCCATGGGACAGTATTCGACGACAGTCGCGATCGGCATCAAAGGCTACACTCAGATTGCACTGAATGATCTCAATGCTGAAGCCAATGACAACACCGGCCGCTCGGTCGCAATCGATGGAAATTATGCAATCGTTGGCTCACCCAATGCCAACGGCGGTGCAGGATCAGCCACCGTTTATCAATTCAATGGTACCGGCTGGCAAAAGCAAGCTGTCTTCGCACCACCGGATACAAAGATGCGCTCTTTCGGACATGCCGTCGCGATTTCAGGTCCTTACATTTTGGTGGGCGCTCCGGATACCACCAATTTCAATACGCGTGACGGATCTATTGTCGCCTACGAACGGTCAAATTCCAATGGCTCTTGGGCTCAAACCCAAGTGATCATTCCAACCCAAAAACAAAGCACCTCGCAGCTGAACATGGGTTCGTCATTGGATCTTGACGGTACAAATGCAATTGTCGGCAACAGTCACTTCAACGGTCCGGCAGCGTTCATCATGGCTCGGCCCGGAGTGGGTTGGGAAATTATGAACTCGCTGAGCTTCACGGCCGTCGGATCCGCCAATGGTACATCTCGAATCAAAGTCGCCATTCAAGGAACGACAGCTGCGGTCGCCGACAATGTCGGTGGAACTTCACAGACGGGCGAAGTCCGGGTCTATCGTTACATTTATTCGACCTGGACTGAAAGCGGAGTCATCTCTGCTCCTGCTGGAACCGGATTCGCATCCAGCGTCGATACCTACGGCGGAAAAGTTCTGATCGGTTCGAGCAAAGAGCGCTCGGGCGCTGGTGGCGCTTACCTTTATGAAGAGGGGCAAGGGGCCTGGATCCAAACTCAGGCTTTCCGTGCAATCGATGAAACCGCCAGCCTCGGCTGCGGAAGCAGCGTTTCGCTGACCTCGGGTCGTGCTGCCATGGGATGCGCGTCCATTCTCAAGGCCGGGGCCGCCTACATCTACACATCATCAAATGCGACCTGGAGCTTGGAGTCCAAGTTCGTTCCTTCGGCAAGCCAACCATTGGATCGATTCGGATCTTCGATTTCCATTTCAGGTACCAATATCATTGTCGGCGCTGAATATTACGACGCAGGCTCAGCATCGAATGCCGGAACTGCTTCGATATTCAAACCGAAATAAATAATCGATCCGATTTCAAATCTTTAGATTTATGGAGTCTTCGCGGGACTTGCGTCTTTCGCCTTCTCGCTGCCGAACTGATACTGCAGACTGACCATCAATTGGTAAACCGATGACGAGCCCGTTCCTTTATTTGAGATCAGCGAAGGTGAATTCAAGTATTCATAATTGAAAGAACTGATTTCAAATTCGGCCGCCGTTCCCACTAACCATTTCTCATTCAGCCGATAGTTCACGCGGGCCTGAAGTCCGGCCGTGTATTTCGAAGCATAGGTCAGCTCGCCACTGCCGACTTTGATGGAAACCGGTTCACGGTAAAAAAGCGATGTCGAGTAATCAAAATTTTCAGACCTGATCAGATACAAAAGGCCAAATCCCAGTCGGAAAATCTTATTATCAATCAGCGAAACCTCATTGGCCGAGCTGATCGCTGGCATTGGATAAAACCGGCCATCCACATCGATCAAAGCCCACAATTCATTGGAGGCATTGTTCAACCGATACCGGGCCCCCAATAAAATCGCCTGCAGATTTGAATTTCCCGTCTTCACTGTTTTGTCATCAAGGCTTGATGGCGTTTTGAAATTCGCCATTTCATAATGCATCAGCCACCACCACTTGGTGGACTTAACCGCGGCTTCCAGACGCAGAACTTCAGCCGATGTCTGCTGCAGTTTCAAATCGGCAAGCCCGGTGGGACTCAGCTTCTCGGTGTAATTCATCGGTGCCACGCCAATTCCGACCGTGTACCGCACTGGCTGTTTTTCCATCACTTTGATAATTTTCGTTTTTGTCGGGCGGATGACTTTCACGTTCAGGCTGACATCTTTCGGGTCCACACGCATGGTCAACAAAACCGAGTGCTGCTCGCCTGTGTCTTTTTTGAAGCTGATCGGAACCTGTGAAAGGCCGTCGGGCATCCACAGACGCAGACGGAAAAATCCGCGCGCTTCACTTTTCACTGTGGTTTCACTCATACGCGGAGTTTCTTTGTTGTTTGCATCAGCGGGCTGAATGACGATGATCGACTGAGGATTGACCTGGACCGTGACGTTGGGCTCGGTCAGTCCGACTAGAGAGACGTATGTCAGGCCCTTGACCTCGGTGGCCTGGACCTTGGGCTCGTACCACTGCACCGATATATTTTGTTTAATAGGTTCTTTACTGGTTTCTTTTTCGGCTGCCATTGCAGCTTGGCTTCTTCCAAATGGCATACCAGGCAGAAGAACAAACATCAGAAACAGGTGGTCCAGTCGCATAGCCTATAGTGACCTAATCGTTTGAAAAAATGGAGCTATTTTCCATCTTGGCTTCAGGCAGCGAAGTGGATTTCCGATATGAGAAACAGCACAGGTGTTGAAAAATTAAATGAGTCAAAAGCTGATGCCCGGATCACGTCTGGGCCCTTACACAATTGTTCGTCTGATTGCCAAAGGTGGCATGGGCGAAGTGTATGAAGCGCACGAAGAAGTGCTTCATCGTCAAGTCGCTTTAAAGATCATTGCCGACGACGCGATCAATGGAATTCCGGAAGTCTTGCGACTGTTCCACACCGAGGGAAAAGCTCTCGCACAACTCAATCATCCGAACGTCGTCACCATTTATCAGCTAGGGAATGACAATGGCATCCACTACATCGCCATGGAATACATCGAAGGTGTTTCGCTGGACGAGTTCATTCGTAAGAACAAACCAGATCTGCAACGCGATCTTCAGATTTTCTACCGCATCTTGCTGGGCGTTCAAGCCCTGCATCGCAAGGCGATCATTCATCGCGACCTGAAGCCGAAGAACGTGATCATTCAAGCCGACAAAGTCGTGAAGATCGTGGATTTCGGAATTGCCGAGCTCAAGCGCGATCCATTGCCAGAGGAAGCGCAGTCCGCCATCGTCATGGGAAGCGTGTACTACATGTCCCCCGAAGTCGCTCGTGGTGAGAAAGCAACTCCACAGTCCGATATCTGGAGCCTTGGCGTGATCCTTTATCAACTGCTCACTCGCCAGCGTCCGTTCACTGGTGATTCGAAGACGGAAATTCTGACAAAGATCCGCGAAGAAACCATGACATTTGCATCTGTCAGCGGACTTTCGATTCCGCAAAAATACAAAGAGCTCACCAACAAAATGTGCAGCCGCAATCCAGCCCATCGCTTTCAGTCGATCGATGAAATCATCCGTGAACTGGGCGTGGCCAAAGCCAACAGTCCCGGCAACCGTTTTTTTGACGGGTTCATTGGCCTCAGCGCTTTCGCTTTGATCGCCATGGTTGGCTGGCAATTGTATCAAGCGAAAATGACTTTCAGACCACCACCTGTCGCCTTGTCGCCTTCGGCTTCTGCGCCTGTTACGGCCGCTGCCGTGACATCCACAACAACAATTCCGCAGATTCAGCAGCCAGCTCTGCCAGGCGAAGCACCACCTGTTGCTGCAGCAACGACTTCAACGACCACCTTGCCTCAGGTTCAACAACCTGTTGCCGGGCCGATTGCGGAGAAATCCAAGCCAATGCGAGAAGCCTTGCCGGCTCCGTCGCTGAAATCATCGCAGGTAAAGATGACTTTGGATTTCAAAGATGGAACATCGGCACGGGATCCTGCTTCGATCAAAAAAGGCATGACGAATTCCCCCACATTGGCGTGGCAGAAAATGCCAGAGGCCGATTCGTACCGAATTCAAATCTCGGGCGACAATGGATTTAAGAAAACTCTGGTCAGCAAAGATGTCGTCGGCAGTTCCTTTAAATGGGAAAGTGTCGAGCCTGGATCTTTCTTCTGGCGGGTCCAAGCTCGTGCGAAATCCCGCCCGCACGGCGAATTTAGCGAGACTGGAAGTTTGCAAGTGCAGCTGCCAGCTCCGGCAATCAGCAAATCAAATTTCAAGTTCCTGATTCACGAATCCAAGCCCAACAAGAAAAACGTCGTCGACTGGCGACCGCTGCCGATGGCCTCGAAGTATCAAGTTTCCATTCTCAAGAAATCAACACGCGCCACAGTTGCGACGGAAACGACCAGCGATGCTCGGTTGACACTGATGCCTTTGCCACCGGGCGAATATGAAATGCAGGTGTCCGCTTTGGATTCCAAACGCCAGACGGCAAGTCTTCCCTCTTCGCCGATCACAGTTCAAATTCAGCCGGCGGCCAAGCTTCTGACCCCGGTGCTGCAACAGCCAAGCGACGGCACAATTGTGCCAAGCCAAGGCACGATGATCACACCAGTCGCCTGCAGCTGGTCGCCAGTTAAAAAAGTACAGGAATACGAATTCCAATTATCTTCCGATCAGAATTTCAAAAAAATCGTGCACCAGACAACCACGGGCAAAAACCAGTATGTGCTGATCATGCCATTGCCTCGGGGCAATTTTTACTGGCGGGTCCGAGCCACCTCGAAAGAGGAGGATTCTTCCACCTGGTCCGAATCCCGCGTTTTCAAAATCGACTAGCGATCGGCAGCGTCGATTGCCAACTGTCTTACTCTTCTGTTTTTACTCTTCGATAAAAAACGGATTCTGAATATTCAGGAGAACTTGATCCACGCGATACTTTGCTGCTCGCACGATGATATTGCGAGGCTCATACTGACCGACATGTGATTCAACGATAGGACCCGTTAAAACTTGTCCAGCACTGAGGTTTGGCAAATCCAACTGCTGAGCTTGAAACAGAAAATAGACTCCACCGTCTGTGTTGGCGGCTTTTCGTTGCTCGTAGATTTCCCTTTCAGCCGCATCTTCCACCACCAGCTCGCCGACAATCTCAGCCTGACGGCTGTGATGTCCAGTCGCGACCAGATGGCTTCCAAATTTGTCTTGATTGGAAAGAATAAATCCGTGTTGCATCTCGTGAGCAAACACGGACAGTGGCAAGGCCAAAACTAAAATCAATAAACTGCGCATTTAAAATCTCCTTTGCTGAAAAAGGAGATACAAAACTGTCAGCAGAAATTGAACTGTAAAGGCTGCCACGGATGACTTGCAAAAAAAGCAAGTCGCTTATGGAAGAGCAGAAGCTGTTTCGATCACATCGACAAAGCCCGCATGCAAATGAGCCATCGTCGCACGATGAACCTTCTCGGCTTTGTGAACTTTGCCTGTAGGACCAACCAGATCGAAAGTCGCCGTCGCATCGGCAATCACAAAAGTCGGAATATCCAAATCACTGGCCTGCCGAGCGGTGGCATCGATGCACTCGCCAGCTGTGAATCCCGTTAAAACAATCGACGGAGCTTTGAGAGTATGGATTTTCTTTTCCAGGCTGGTTTTCACAAAGGCACTGGCTTTTTGTTTTTCAATCACCAGCTCCCCCGCCAGCGCTTCGAAGCCCGCGATAAACTGGGAGCCGGAAGAGTTCTTATGAAACACAGATTCTTCGCACATCGAAAGATGCTTCACATGCAGAACTGGCCATCCCTGTTTCCGCCAATACTTTAAAAGTGCCAGGATATTTTCTTCCGCTTTCAAATTGCTGCGTTTGCGCTGACTTGAAAAATGCAGTGCCTTTTGCGCATTGATGACAATCAGTACGGATCCGGCTGGAATCACGGAAGGCACTTTGTCCTTTCCACTTGTCGGAATGACCCGTTGAAGATCGGCCATGTACCGGCGGTTCAATTCATTGACTTGTCTTCCCAAAGAAGTGATTTGCCAGCGGCCACCAACTTTCAACAACACAGACATTGCGGCTGATAGCTCTTTCAGTCGGCGTGAGATGACCGAGGCATCTTTGGCCATCAAATCGGACAGGGCCTCAAGGCTCCCCGCCTTTTCAAAGGCCAGAAGCAGTTCCATTTGATCCGATGACAGGGGAAATCGTTCGCGCATGGCGATGCCTTAACAAAACCATCGGCCACTTGCAAGATTTGCAACTGACTGAAGTTTGAACTTGCCGATAAGCCCCCCTCATGGGACATCCAAAGGGTATGGGATCAAATACTTTTTTCAGACGTGTCACCACAGCTTTGATTTTCACCTGCCTCGCAAGCTTGGCCCATGCGGTTCCCGGGGCCACCATCCGCGACGACAATGACTATCGCTGGTTGTATGAAATCCTGTTCACGCCTGAAATCCGCGCTCAGTTCCCGGATGAAAGCTTTAAATCTTTCCGCGTTCACCTCAAAGACACCGATACATTCTTCCCGCAGCCTTCTGAAATCCAGCGTGCCAATCTGCGCACCGGATTCCAGGTCCGTGGCTTTATCACTTACGGCGGCGTCTTCCGCAAAAAATACAACTACGACGTGACTGAACGAGCTGATGGCAGCATCGAACTGAAAGTTCGCGTGCATCTGAAAAACGCCACCGAAGCTGATTGGGTCTCATTTGGAGAGAAAGTCCAGCAAGCGCAAGATATCTGGAATCAGGGACTACAAACCACAGACTTCCCTTACCAATTCCGCTTTGAGCTGGTTCGCGATCCGGCCGGAGTTCCATTCCAAGTTTTGGTCATGGATCGTACCAATGGTCCTTACGATCAATTCTGGAGCCGCGATTGGACAGGCAATGTGCTAGCCCATGAAATCGGCCACATGATGGGATTGGGGGACGAATACCAAACCGGCACCGGCGTGTTTGATTGCTACCGGCCTTCTCTGATGTGCTCAGCTTGGACTGGTGGATGGATGACTCATCAAAGTTATTTTATTTTACGTCGATTGGTTCGCCGGTAAGACTTAAGCTTTAAGCAAAATCCATCGCCACAACCGTGATGTCGTCCGCCAGCGGTGCCGAATTTGCGGCGATATCCGACTGACTCATCAACTCGGTCAAAAATTCTTTCAGCATATAGGGATAAGCTTTGTGTGATTTTAAAAGCATTTTTCCAAAGTCGCGCTCGTTCAGCATCTCGCCTTTTTCATCCAAGCGTTCGGTCAAACCGTCCGTCAAAAGAACCAATCGTGTTTGCGGTGGCACTTGGGTTCCGGTCACCATCAACTTTTGAGCCGGCGCTCCCAATGGGGCCGAGTTCGCTCCGATCAAATAGCGAATCGTTTTCCAGGTCACATCATTTGACTGCACCGGCAGCAAAGCCGCCGGTAAATGGCTAGCGTTCACATAGCGCAATTTTCGCGTGGTCAAATCGACTTCGACGATAAACGCGCTCATGGTCAGTTTTCCGCCCGAGCATTTGTGAATCGAATGCGACAAGGTCGAATAAACTTTTTCCAATCCCACAGCCGGATTGTCTTCAATCATCGCAATCGCCGAGCGAGCCGCGCTGGTAATCAAGGCGGCCGCAGCTCCGTGCCCCGTCGCATCCGCGATCAGAGCAAAGGCCTTGTTCCCGCAGGTCCAATGCCACCACCAATCGCCCCCGCACTCACTGGCCGAGCGATACTGCCCGCCGACCTGCACCCACTCGTATATGGCCTGCTGATTTTTCGGAAACAAGGTCGCCTGGATATTGCGAGCATCTTCCAACTCGCCTTGCATGCGCTCTTTTTCATTAGTTTCCTTTAAAATTCCGCGCTCCAAAAATTTGAACACAACACTGGCACATTGAATTTGATCGTTGTTTCGCAGCGGTTGCGCCTTGTTTGGGGGCAACTGTGCTCCATCGATCAAAGTCCGATTTGTTGATCCCAGATCAGTGATGGTCACTTTGCCATCACTGAAGTCGATCCGCGCGTGATGTTTGCTGAGACTGGTTTCGCTAATTTGAATATCGGAATCTGCGCTGCGGCCTATCGTGATGACAGGCTTGTCAATTTGCCACTGACGGCCCATGAGTTCAGGCGGACCTACCAGCAAAACCAAACATGGCGGCACCTGATAATCTGATTCGACCTGAATCTTGATCGTGTTGGTGTTAAAGATATTTGTCTTTTCCGACAAATCGCTGCCATCGCCCTCAGACATATATAAAAACTGTATCGGAAGGTCTGGGTCTGCGAAACTGCAAAAGTGGAGACAGTGGCAATACTGGTCGATTTCTAGACAAGCTGTCACAGGTCCAGCCCGGATTCCCCTCTGCACAAACTTTGGTCTCGCTTGTCTTTTTGGTTGAGCATTCTTGACCGCAGTCCTACAGTTTTGCCTATGAACGTCTTGGACAGTGAAATCAAAAATCTCCTTTCCCAGTATAAAAAATTTTCTGTTTATGGCCTCAGCCCTGATCCTCAAAAAGCCAGCCATTATGTTCCACTCTACATGCGCGATCATGGCTGGCAGATGGTGGGCACTTATCCAAAACCACATGATGTGGGTGGCTTCCAAATCTACAACAAACTTTCCGACATCCCTCTCGAATATCGAAAATTCGTCGATGTGTTTCGAAGTTCGGATCGCATTCCCGATGTGGTGGACGAGGTACTGGCCGCCGGCGGAGTCGAAGTCTTGTGGTTGCAGCTGGGAATTTCAAATCCCGAAGCCGAAGCGCGGGCCGAAAAAGCCGGACTGAAAGTCGTTTCCAATCGCTGTTTGATCATCGAACACAAAAAGTGGTTCCGGTAAAAGACAGGATT
>CBIHPB010000045.1:0-15439 GCA_966211485.1 uncultured Bdellovibrio sp. | reverse complement strand
TGCCGCCGATGGCCCGGTACTCGCGCTGGATTTCGATCTTTTGTTTGATCTCTTTCACCGTTTCAGGCTTGTCGAATCCAGATTCGGACGCCTGATAGTAAACCGGCAATGGGCTTGTCGCCTTGATCTCCAATCCCTTGGCTGTCGTCGAGAACGAGGCCTTAGGGAATAAGCTCTTCGGGAAAGTCAGTGGAGTTCCTTTTCCGGCTTCATCCAGCTCGGAAACGGTCGTGGTCACTTCGACGGCTTCGCCACCACCGCGACTGAGAGCTTCCAGCGCCGTGATCGAAAGAGCCGAGTTCAAAGTGTTGTAGTGTCCGTTTTTGATCATGTTTACAAAAGTCTGCACCACCGGTTGCGACATGTTTGCCAATTTATCCGGAAAGTATTTGGCCGTGAGATAGATCAAGAACGAATTGTGGATGTAGTTGTCGATATAATAATTGTAGTAGCTAAAGTACTGCGATTTTGGCTCGACACCTTTTCGGTATTTTTCAGCCAGGTTGTCTTGCTGCATGAGCTTGAAGGTCGCGGCTAAGAACAAAGATCCGATATCGCCGCCCCATTCTTTTTTATAGCTAGAGGCTTCGACTTCTTTGATCAGCGTGTTCACTTCATTTCCGACACTTTGACCAGACCGTGCCAATAGATACAACGAGTAAGCCGTGTAGCGGGCCGAGTGGATGTCTTGCGCAGTCGAATTCGCGAATTGGTGCAAGTAACCCTTCACGCGCTCTTGCATATCCAGTGGCACGACAAAACCGCGTTCTTTAGCTTCCAACAAATACTGAATCGCATCCAGGCTGGGAAATGAAACGGCTCCGCCATAGGAATTGTACAATCCAAATCCGCCGTCCGATGTTTGACGCTGTCTCAGTGTCGCGATCGTGGTGCGGAAGGCTTTGTCCCGTTGCTCGGCTGAAAATCCGAAGTCGGGTTTCTCTCCCAGAATCAACGTCGGATAGGACATCGAAACCAATTGCTCGGTGCACCCATATGGGAACGCGGTCAGATACGACAGCAGTCCATGCGCCAGGGTCAGTGGAAGGTAGGAGATTGCGACGTTTCGTTTTCCGAATTCTGGATAGATGGATCTTTCGATTTTCAACTTTTCTGTCGAGTTGGTCACAGATCCGCCCCAAACCATGGTTCGATACGGCGTCGCTGGTCTTAACGAAATATCTTCGGTTAAAGTCGCTTGCTTGGTATCGATTCCGGCTTGGAATTTCAAAGTTGCAATGCCAAGAGCGTTTTTCGCCCGGATTTTCAAAGTCGTACGAGCTTCCTTGGTTTCAGGAATTTCCAGCTCGGCCTGTCCTCCTTCAAGGACCTCGATATGTTCGGAAGGTTGGATTTTGACTTTTACTTTTGCGTTAGGCCCTGAGCCTTTCAGGTTATTAAAGACCGACACACCAACAATCGTTTCATCCCCAGGAGTGAGAACAAATGGAACTGTCGGCGTGATAATGAAATCACCGCGAACGATGGTGTCGGTTCGCAGAACCCCGATGGAATCCTGGGTGACGGCGACGGCCATGATTCTGAGAGTTCCGTTGAAATAGTCTGGAACATTGTAGATGACGGAACGTTTCGTGCCGTCGACCTCGATAATTCCGGACCAGTAGGCAACCGGCGGTTTTCCTTTTCGTCGGAACGGATTAAGGTTTCGGGCCAGCATTCCGGCCGATCCGTCTCCCCCGCTGGCGGCCAGTTCTTTCACGATTCGGTATTCAGGTAGAACCAGATCCAAAAGCTGCGAAGTTTCGATTTCAAGGGCCCGCTTTTGGAAGAATACTTTCAGAGGATCCGGTGTTTGGTATTTTGCAACTTGCAGGATACCCTCATCTACCGCGAAGACGATGATTCGTCCTGGTTTATTGGACGAGTATTCGATCTTCAGCGGGGTTCCCGGTCTATGCTCGGCCGCAGCTTTTAGATCCATTTGCAGTTGTCGGCGTTTAAGATCCACCGAGAACGGAACGATTCCGTAGCTGAGTGGGCTTGTGAAAATTTCTTTCGAGCCGATATCGCGCAGGTAAGTGACATTGATGTAGGCGTTGCCTTCCAGCCCCGCCGGAACCTTGATTGTTTGCATCGAGTTGGTCGATGTCGACTTGAACCATTTCACAGCGTAGATTTTGTCGCGCTCGATGGTGATTAAACCCGAACCTGTGTATGGCGCACGGATCTGCATTTCAACTTCGTCGCCTGGGGCGTAGTCGTTCCGGCTGAGTTTGATTTGCAATTCGGCGTTGCGCTCGATTTTGCCAAGCACATTGCTTTGACCGATGACGCTGAATTCAAGGTAAGAAACCTCTTGGCCTTCGTTATTGGTCAGAATCAGTTTGTAGTCGCCAGGTGCTGTGGTTGGAATATCAAATTTGGTTCCCTGGGCCGCGATTTTGAATTTTTCTTTCTTCACTTCGTGATCGCGCTGAACGGATTCGTATTTGAAAGTTCCGTTGGGCTGTCTGGTGAGCACACTGACCCACTGTTTTTCAACTAACGAGAGATTGAGACCGTCGACCGCCATCTTCTTCAAATTTGGATCAATGGCGATGTATTCAATCTGATGGGTCGTGTTCAGTTTCAGGTAACCCAGATCCGATTCGGTTCTGTGTCCAATAAAGTAGGGCGACGGAGAAACCATGATCGAAGCTTGGGCTACGACCGATCGTCCGCCTTCGGCTTCGAAAGCTTCCGAGACAAATCGGATTCGATAGTTTCCTTTTTCGAATCGGCTGAGGTCGATAGGATATTCGACCTCACCTTTGTCGTTGGTTTCTTGGCTGCTAAGCTCTTCTTGGTAGCTTTTCTCTGTCTTTGAGAAATAGAACTTATAATCTTTGTAGCCAGGGAAAACCGGATAAGCCGGAGTCATCGAGAAGCTGGCTTGAACTTGATTGTTCTCGGCTGGGAATCCGAACATGTTCATGACTCGGACCCAAGCTTTTAAGTCTTTAGGGCTTGTCCACCCGGCTGTTTCCGGAACTCCGAATCCGGCCGAGATCTTAAGACGATCTGGAACGAACTCTTCGACTCGGAAGGTGGTCGATCCGATCATCGATTTTCGTTTGCCGTCTTCGATAATGTAAAGAGCGCCCGTGTAGGTTCCAACGAAGGAAGTTTCTTGTGTTGGATTCGAAAGTTCCAGGAAACCATCTTTGGTCAGAGAGACTTTTTCCTTGTAAAACTCTTGGCCCTTTGGATCCGTGACCACCCATTCGAGTGGCACCCCGTCGAGCTGGGTTTTCCAGTTTAGCGAGCGGACAATTCCGGACAGATGATAAGTTTCGCCGGGACGATACAGTCCACGGTCTGTGAAGACATAGGCCTGCAAAGCATCTTCATCGCCACCTGTGTGTACGCCGCCAATATCAAATCGCGAGTACTGCAGCTTTCGATCATAGCGAGTGATCGGCAGGAAGCTAAGATCCTGACCTTTGCGCACGACATAGGCCAAAGGTGTTTTCTCGTTATAGAAATCATTCAGATCTGGAAGATGGGCACGGCCCTGCTCGTTTGTTTGAGCACTGGTTACGACCAATCCGTTCTTTCCAATGACTTCAACAGTGGCCCCGGCAATCGGAATTCCTTGATTGATGGATTGCACGAACACTTCGTGGCTTTTATCGGCCATTTTCTTTTCAATCATGCCCAGGTCTGTCACCAGCAAGAAGCGCGTGTCGACACGGCCGCGGGCTTGTTTTTTCTCGCGATCGTAGGGTTGAAGTTTGACGTACATCAAACCACGCCCTGCACCTGAGGACTTGTTCAGGAATTTTCCGGCATCAATTGCTGCGAATTCGGGCTTTCCGGTTTTCGATTCGGCCACATCAATGATATCCGAATACATTTCGGCGATGTTTTCCCAATCGAACATGTAAGAGTTCATGAACTCGGGCTTGCCGAAATTTCCTGAAGACTGACTGATCAAATGATTGAGCTGATCCGGAAGAACGTGGCCCACATCGACTTTAAATGATTTGATTCCGCGAGTGAGGACTGAAAGTTTTTTGTCACCGCCGAGCGAGAGGATAGAGCCTTCGTGCAGAATGCGGATCTCTCGCGGGAATGGGCGGCTCCGGACAACGGATTCATAATTTTCGGCCAGAATGTATTCATGGAAGGACTTGAGGCCTTTTTTGACTTTGATGTAGAGGCTTTGATTTTCTGGAACTTTGACTTTGAAAGTGTGCAACTTGGTCTGTGGCTTTTCGCTAGGGACCCGCTTGAACTCAAGTTTCGCGGACTTGGCCAGAATTTCTGGAGTCGCCTCACCTGTTTGCCATTGATAGTCCTTGATGACTTCGCCGCCAGAGACTTCCGCTGGCTTGTCCTTTGGAAGCATCAACATTTCCAGCGAGGAATCGAAGTCTTTGTCGACAACCTCGGTGGTTGTTTCAATCGCGATGACTTGCTCGAGCTCATACTTTTGATTTTCTGCAAAGTTGAATTGAGCATCTGCGATCTTGAAGAAGGTCAACAGTCCTGGAACGTCGACTTCCATTTCGATTTTGTCGGCAATCTTGTTGCCGCCACGGCTGGATTTCCAACCGTCATCGATTTTGATCATGGCTGTCGTATCTTTTTGTGGAAGCGGAATCACATCGGAAGTGATCATCACTTCGCCGAAGAACTTGTCATAGTTCAGCTCGGCTTTGTATTCGCGTGGGATGTTTCCAAGAACTTCGGTGTTTCCTTTGATCTCGATGGTGACTTTGCCTTTGAGGGTTTCCGGATCCACGGGATGGCTGACCTTCAAAGTGGCGGTGACTCGTTTTTCTTTTGGATTTTCGGGATGCTGGTAAAATTCGGCGTGCTTGCTGCTCACAGCGAATGTCGGTGTGTGAAACTTTGGTTTGTAATCGGTCAGGCGAAGATGTGAGGGATAATAGTTTTTCGGTAGATTGATTTGGAACTCTTCATCCACAGGCCAATCTGTTTCTGGCGTGAACACCAAAGTTCGATCCGATGTCCAAGTCCATGTTCCTTTGAATTCCGGTTTCAGTTGAGCAGCCTCTGTCGTGACTTTTCCAACTTGTTCGAGCGGAGCTGTCGACTTGTCGAAGCGGACGATTAGGTCGCTAGGTTTGGCATGCTCTTCCAATCGCATCGGATAGATGGTCGACAGACTGACATTCACCTGCTCTGGCTTTGGCAGATGATCCCAGTAAAGGTATCCACCAATTCCGATGATGGCGATAATGCCGGCGGCGATTCCGCCTTTTTTCAGTTCCTTTTTATGAGACTGGCACCAAGCTTTTGCTTTCTCGGTGAATTGATTCACACGAGGAGCCATGTTCTGCTGATATCTTTTTTGAAGCTTGTCCATCCACTGCGGCCGGTTCCATTGAACACTTCCGAAAATTCCTTTGATGGCTTTCCAAAAGAACGTCCAAATGATTTTGAGCGCGTTGATAAATTTTTTCCAAAGGTTGGAAAAAGATCGGCCTTGCATCTTCATGATGAGTCTCCCGAGAGTTTGCCTGATTGAACTTCAGTTTGTCCGTCTTAAGAGCTTACGGGAGATTCAAGGCGAATCTAGTAAATTTTGTTTGCATGGAAGCGAAGCATCCATCGTGTTCTCGGAGGGAAAATGAGCGCTGGAGCCGATGCTTTAGAGAATGAAAACTTCGTACTGCTCGACGTGATATGTCGGCTCGATCTTAAAGGCAACTGACTTCCCGATCTTCGTTTCGATAAAGCTCAAAGTCTCGCCCTCAACTTCATAGATCCAATCGACTACTTCTTGGTGGCAATGGATGACAATGTTAGCTTTTTTGTTTTCCATCTGAGGGATGTCGCGCTCGAGTTCGCGGAAGATTTCGTTCGCAACAGTAGATTTACGTTTGGTGTAGCCTCGGCCTTCACAGTAAGTGCAGGGTTCGCACAAAGTCTTGATCAAGCTTGGGCGGATGCGCTTGCGGGTCATCTCTACCAGTCCCAGTGGGGACATGGAAATGATATTTGTCCGAGCGCGGTCTTTTTGCAGGTCCTCGGCCAAAACGGTCAGGACTTTTTCGCGGTGGGATTCTTTTTCCATATCGATGAAATCGATAATGATAATTCCACCGCAGTTTCGGATCCGCAGCTGGTGGGCAATTTCTTTCACGGCTTCCAGATTGGTTTTTAGAATCGTATCTTCGAGGTCGCGCTTTCCGACGAATTTTCCGGTGTTGACGTCGATCACGACCAACGCTTCGGCTTCGTCGATGACGATGTAACCGCCGGACTTCAACCAGATCTTGCGATCCAGTGAGCGGGAAATTTCGATGTCGATGTCATATAAATCAAACAGCGGCTTTTTTTCCTCATACAAAACGATGTTCTGTTTGTACTTGGGCATCAGCTGGGCGACGAACTTCACGACTTTTTTGTGAACCTCGGGGTCGTCCACCCAAACGCTGGTCACATATTCGCTCATCAAATCGCGAAGCGCACGCAGCTCGACATCGATTTCTTGATGAATCAGGCCGGTGCCTTTTTTCTTTTCGTAGTTTTTGAAAACTTCTTTTCCGAGGCGATCCAGATATTCGATATCGGTGCGAAGCACGTCTTCAGGAGCGCCTTCGCCGGCTGTTCGAACGATCACGCCACCGGATGGATTGATTTTGGTGACGACTGCTTTCAGGCGATCGCGTTCTTTTTCGTCTTCAATTCGGCGGGAAATTCCCAAATGACGAACAGTCGGAAGATAAACCACGCATCGGCCTGGCAAGCTGATGTGAGTTGTCAGACGTGCTCCTTTGGTGCCGATGGGATCCTTTGCGACCTGAACCAGAATGTGCTGACCTTCGGTCAACAAATCTTGGATTGGCGTTTTTGGAGTTTCGACGATTTGTTCTTGATCGTCTTCGTCCACCAATGGACTGTCGCGATCGGGATCGGAAAAAGTCTCATCGAAGTCATCGCGAATATCGCCAACATACAAAAAAGCGGCTTTTTCCAAGCCGATGTCGACGAAGGCCGCCTGCATTCCAGGCAAAACACGAATGACTTTACCCCGGTGAATGGAGCCGACCAAGGTCGGGGATGTTTTGCGCTCGATTTTAAAATCTGCCAGAACACCGGCCTCAACATAGGCTACGCGAGTTTCTTGGGGTCTGACATTGATCAGGATTTCTGCCGACATAAGTCCAGAGAGGTTAGCATAGATGACCTCTGTCCCGAAGCGCGATCATTGCGTTAGCAAGCCTTTGACGCCACTGGGAAAATTTCCCAGACCGAGGTTGGTCGGGACGAAGGTCTGGACAAAGGACTGACCAGACAAGCAAATCCGTTCCAGACCTACAGAGATCTTTACATTACTCCGATGAATTGAACATGGCTGCTATTGATGAGTTATTCAAAGTCATGGTGAACCAAGGTGCTTCCGATTTGCACCTGACCAGCGGAGCTCCGCCTTATTTGCGGCTGCACGGTCATATGGTGCCCATGAACTATCGCGAGCTTTCGAATCAAGATGTTCAAGGTTTGATCTTTGAAATCCTGACGGAAAAGCAGAAAAAGCAGTTCATTGAAAAATGGGAGCTGGATATCGCTTACACCGTCGCTGGTGTTGGTCGTTTTCGTTGCAACGTTTTCATGCAGCGAAAAGGTTTGGCATCCGTGTTTCGTATCATCCCAGAAAAAATCAAAAGTCCTCAGGATCTGAATTTGCCTCCGGCAATTTTGGAACTGATCGACGTGGACAAAGGCTTGATTCTGGTCACCGGCCCGACCGGTTCCGGTAAGTCGACGACTTTGGCGTCCCTGATCCATCATATCAACCTGCATCAGGATACTCACATCTTGACGGTTGAAGATCCGATCGAATTCGTTCACCCGAATATCAAATCGGTTGTGAACCAACGTGAAGTTGGAACTCACACCAAGTCTTTTGCCAACGCCTTGAAAGCGGCCTTGCGTGAAGATCCAGATATCATGCTCGTGGGCGAGCTTCGTGACTTGGAAACGATCTCTCTGGCGCTGACTGCGGCGGAAACCGGACACTTGGTTTTCGGAACCCTGCACACGAACTCGGCACCGAAGACGATCGATCGTATCATTGACGTTTTCCCAGAGGGTCAGCAATCACAGATTCGCACCATGTTGGCGGAATCTCTTCGCGGCGTTGTCGCGCAGGTTCTGTTCCCGAAAAAAGACGGTGGCGGACGTGTGGCGGCTTACGAAATCATGCGCTGTACGAAAGCGATTTCGAATCTGATTCGCGAAAACAAGATTCACCAAATTCCATCGCAACTGCAAACTGGCCAGAAATACGGCATGACGACTTTCGAGAAATACATCGAAGATCTTGTCCGCAAAGGCTTGGTTCATAAGAACGATGCGGCTTCTTTCCTTGGAAAAGAGATCGAAGAAGAAGACGTACCAGGAAAAAAAGCTGCTGGTTAAACCAGCTGCTTTTCGAATTAGAAATCCCAAGAATACCGGAACATGGAAACCTGTGCGACCGGCTTTTGATGTCGGGGCACGGGATCTAAAGCCATCGAATAAGATGCAGAGGATGCCGAGCTTTGGCTGAACACATAGGCCGTGCCGCCAACGACACCCAAGGCGAGACCTGTCCAGATATTGCCAATGTGATCTTGGGGCTCGCCATAAAAACTAAGAGTTGAAAGCCCAAGAACGGCTCCGCCTAAACCTGCAAACATCACGGTCGCGAGTCCGCGCCGAAATCCGGTAAGACCTGAAGTCGATGACGTTTGTGCAAGTGAAATCTGCGAGAAAAACAAAGACATCACGACTGCAAGGGCCAGAATCGATTTTTTCATTTCAGCTCCACATCTCGAAGAATTTCAAATTGTCCTGTTGTCAGTTCAGGCAGCTCTGTCACAGTCTCTAGCTCTTTAACAATCACATCTCGCACCAGGGAAAACGAAGGACCTTGTTTCAAGGCCTCGCAATAATCGTCCAGCTCTTTTGAGGCCCCGCGAGCCAAAACTTCCACCCGTCCATCCAAAAGATTTCGTGTCCAGCCTTCGAGCTTGCGAGATTCCGCCTGCTTTTGTGCAAATCGACGGTATCCGACACCTTGCACTCGGCCCGAAACAAAAATATGGTAGATAGTAGGTCTCGTCACAATGAGACAATCTCAGCACACAGGAGATAGTGGTGCAAGATCATTCACTCGCCAGCTACATAGATCAGACCTTGCTCAAGCCTGACGCCAGCACCCAACAAATTCGGACTTTGTGTGCGCAAGCTCGTGCTTATCAGCTTTTCGGCGTCTGTGTGAATTCGGGATTTATCGAGCTCGCCGCCAACGAACTAAAAGGTTCGCAGGTGCGTCCAGTTGCTGTCGTCGGGTTTCCATTGGGCGCGATGGCAACGGTGGCGAAATCTTTTGAAGCCGAGAAGTGTGTGAAATGGGGCGCCCTGGAAATCGATATGGTTCTTTCCATCGGGCATTTGAAAGAAAATGATTTGGCATTTGTGAAAAAAGATATTTCGGAAGTGGTTCGCGCTTCACAAGGCGCTTTGGTCAAAGTGATTATTGAAACTTCACTTCTGACAGATGAGGAAAAGCGGACGGCTTGTTCGTTATCCGCGGATGCGGGTGCTCATTTTGTGAAGACATCGACGGGTTTCAATGGCGGAGGCGCCACAGTTTCTGATATCAAACTGATGAAATCCGTGGTTGGATCACATCTTGGCGTGAAGGCCAGTGGCGGAATTAAAACCCGGGAACAGGCTTGGGCCTTGATTCACGCCGGAGCCACACGAATCGGAACCAGCTCGGGTGTCGAGCTTGTCACCGGAGCCACGGCGAAAGGCGGCTACTGATGAAACTGTTACCAGCCGAAGTCATCAAGAAAAAACGCAACGGCGAAGAGCTGAGCGAAAAAGAAATCGCGAACTTTATCCGCCTCTATACCACCGGCGAAATTCCTGATTACCAGATGTCGGCGTTTTTGATGGCAACCTACTTCAAAGGCATGAGCGAAAATGAAACTTTGGCTTTGACCGGAGCTATGCTTCACTCGGGAAAAGTTGTGGATCTCAGCCACTTCCCCGGATTCAAAGTCGACAAACACAGCACCGGTGGCGTCGGCGATAAGACCAGTTTGATTTTAGGACCGATTGTTGCGGCTGTTGGCATGTATGTGCCGATGATTTCGGGACGCGGGCTGGGTCACACGGGCGGCACACTCGACAAATTGGAAAGCATTCCGGGTTTTAATACTCAGCTGACTTTGCACGAGTTCGCTCAGTCCGTGCAGAGGCATCGCATTTGTTTTATCGGACAGACGCAGGAAGTTTGTCCGGCGGATCGGAAAATCTACGCACTTCGAGATGTGACCGCCACAATCGAAAGCGATCCTTTGATTTGCGCCAGCATCATGTCCAAGAAATTGGCCGAAGGAATTGATGGATTGGTGCTGGATGTGAAGTACGGATCCGGTGCCTTCATGAAAGATCCGGCTCACGCCGAAAATTTAGCTATGAAACTGATGGCCATCGCCAAAGGTTACGGAAAGAAAGTCGCGACCCTGATCACGAATATGGATCAACCTTTGGGTCGATACGCCGGGAACTCGTTGGAAGTTGAAGAGTGTGTGGCCATTTTGAAAAACCAACACCATTTCGGGGCGAACGGAAAAGATCTCTACGAAGACACTCGAGAATTGTCATTGCAGCTATCGGCTTACATGTTGTGGCTGGGCGGAACTGGCAAGACAGTTGAAGATGCCTATCATATGGCGCAGGTGGCATTGGGATCCGGCCGAGCTTATGAAAAATTCGAAGAGCTGTGCCGATTGCATGTCGGTCATCTGGCCGATCTTCCAAAGCCAAAGCATCATCACGAAGTATTCGCTTCTGAAAGCGGCTACATTCAATCAATGGACACGGAAAAAATCGGAATTGTCGGAGTTCAGATCAAAGCCGGCCGAGCGAAAACGACCGATATCATCGAGCCAACCGCTGGAATCGAATTTCATTATAAGATCGGCGACAAAGTTGAAAAGGGACAATCACTTTTCACCCTTCATGGGGCCGATCTTTCGCTGCTTCAATCTGTTGAAAAAGATTTGCGCGAAACGGTCCAGCTGGGCGACCGGAAAACCGAGCCGCCCAAACTGATTCTCAAACATTTACTGTAGCATTTGTCGCGAAAGTCACTGACAGAGATAATTTGAAACCGGATGCCCTTGGTTCATCACATGGCCATAGGGCGTGAATTGAAAGCAATAAACCCAGCCATTCGTCGCGCGTCCCCAATGGTATTCGGACGGCAAAACTTCTTCACAACTTCGATTGTGAATCGGTCGCCCCTGAAACATCACCCAATTTTCTGGTGTAAAACGATAGCAATAACCATAGCCATATCTATCCTGGCCCCAGTCTGGATGCGAGGGATGATCGGCTTCACAGAGGTGCTCGGCGACCGGATTTCCACCATTTAGCACATCACCAGACCAGTTATATTCGAAACAATAGCCCGCTCCATCCCATCCCCGGCCCCAATCAAAGTAACTATTTGGTGGATAACTTGGTGGATCGGCGTGGACAAAAATTGAAATCAAAAAAACGTTTAAGAATAAGAGACTTTTGTGAAGCATGGTCGCCTCCGGATTGAGACATATCGCTCAACCGAAATCATTGCAAATTCCCCTCTCGTTTCATCGCGAGAACGCTCTGCGGTTGCCAAATCACAAAAAGTCGAGCCCAGCTGATTTGTCTCAACCCGAGAATCTCATTTAGACTTTCTTAAATCTCATAATGAATATTTTAAAGTTCGCGCAAAGGCCTTCCGAAAAATATAAGTAATGACAACGAAATTGGGCATTTGTGTGCTCGCCTTACTTATTCTTAACGGTTGTAAGCGCCCTCAATTAGAGGAATCGTCGATCTCTATTCAGATCCCCACCGCACAACAGTTCAGCGAACGCTACGGTAAAGTACAGTCGTTGGGTGCAACTGTTGATTACAAGCTTTTATGTTTTGCCGTGAATGTTAAAGGCGAAGGGATTCCGACAACACCAGCTCTGACCTGCGATGTTGAGCGCGGCATTGTTTCATCAGATGCCGTTGCAGCCGGTGGCTCTATCAATGTTGAAGTGACTCCGGGAAAAAATCGATTATTTGAGTTTTACGGATTTCTGAGAAGCTCAGAAACTGACGCCTGCCCAACAATGGTTGAAAAACTGGATTGGCCAATCAAAAAAGTCTACTGGCTGGGTTCGAAAGAAGTCGAAGATCTTCCAGCTGGGGACGTCACTCTTGAAATCGCGATCACGCTTCCAGAAATTGCTCACAACTTAGCAGTTGAAAAAGGATGGGCCGCTTCTTGTGGTGGCTTGCCTCCGAAAACTGTAACCACAGCCGGAGTCGGCGTTGTTGGTGCAGCAGTCCTCTCAAATAGCGGACTGACCCTGAAGGCTCGCGTGGCCGAAAAACAGAACAATTTTAAATTAAGTCAGAGTGGAATCACATTCCAAGGGCGTGTCCATGAACAATAAAAAGAGTTTTCAATCAGGAGAACGTATGCGAATTGCAAAACTGAAATCGGTCGGATTCTCAGCGCTGCTTTTGTTGTTCGGCGGTCAAGCCCTAGCTGGTTATAGCTTCGAAGGCTACCTTTCGGATACGAATGGACCTGTCACCTCGGCTGTGCCAGTGATCCTGAAGGTTTATAACCCCGCAGGAAGTTGCGTTTTATTCAGCGAAACATTTGCATCTGTCACTCCCGACAGTGATGGATATGTTGCGTTGGCAATTGGTTCTGGATCTCGCACAGATGGCTTGGGCCATTCTTTGGATCGTGCATTTGCTAACTTTGGAACTTTGACCGGAATGTCTTCTTGTAGCTATTCACCGGCAGCAGGCGACAAGCGTGTTTTGCAAGTTACTGTGAATTCTGTCGTTCTTGGTTCCATGGATTTGAATCCGGTTCCTGTTGCAAGCAACGCGGAAAAAATTGGCGCTCACTCGGTCGCAAGTCTTTTGCGCGTTGAAACCAGTGGTGTTCCAGGCGCTGCCACTCCATTAACTGGAGCAGAATGGGTTGGCTTGCAGCAAATTATTGCTGGAACTTCAAGTCTATATATGAAATCCAGTGGAGCCGCTTCGACAGGAGCAAGTCTTCCTGTAACGGCTGGTGCTCCAAGCACGCCTTCGATGGGTAGCATTTGGTATGACTCTTCATCGAACACGGTGAAGTATTACAACGGCTCGGTTTCTCAGTCATTGGCGACTTCGATCAGCGGTGGTGGAGTGAATACGGTTTCTGGTTCGGCTCCATTTGTGGTTACCGGCACGACAGCTGTTTCGATCAGCATGCCGCAAGCAAACGGCAGTAACTCGGGTTACCTGTCGAATGCGGATTGGAATACATTCAACAGTAAATTGAGTGCTGGCGCTGCTATATCCGGAGATGTGACCGGAACATTGAACGCGACTGTGCTGACGGCGACTGGCGTTTCTGCCGGCAGCTATATGAAGGTCACGGTCGATGCAAAAGGTCGCGTGCTGTCTGGTGCGAACTTGAATGCCGCCGACATTTCGGGCGCGATGGGTTACACGGCTTTGAATCGCGCAGGCGATGATATGATGGGTCTTTTGGGCCTGTACAAAGTTGCTGCGGATCCTTCAACTGCAGGTTGGAGTGCTGCTGAAAAAGGTCGTACATGGTTCAATACGACTTCGAATCAAGTGAAGTATTGGGATGGATCTTCCATCCAGGTTTTGGGTGTTGCGGGTGCAGGCTTATCGAGCTTGAATGGCCAGGCAGGATCCACTCAGAGCTTTGCGAATGGCACGTCAGGAACATCGCCTAACGTGAACTCGGCTTCCAACGTTCACACTTTTAATATTCCAATGGCTTCAAGTGCTGGTGTTACGGCCGGATTGATTTCAAAAACTGATTACGACAATTTCAATACCAAGCTTGGAGCTGGTACAGCTTTCGCTGGTGATGTGTCTGGCGCCTACAATGCGACTGTCGTTGAAAAACTTCAGGGCAAATCGTTCTCGGCTGCGACAATCAGTGGTCAGCTGATGATGTACAATGGAACCAACTGGGTGAACAGTGTTGTATCTGGCGATGCGACGATGGCTTATGATGGTGTGCTGAACATTACCAAAGTTTCGATCGCAAAGGGCGGAACGAATGCTAATAGCTTCTCGCCGAATTCGGTCGTTGTTGCCAATGGCACAGGCTCGGCTTTGCAATCAATGAACTGTACAGTCGGACAAGTTGTGACCTTCGATGCTTCGGGATACGCGATTTGCGGA
Source organism: uncultured Bdellovibrio sp. (assembly GCA_966211485.1). GTDB lineage: Bacteria > Bdellovibrionota > Bdellovibrionia > Bdellovibrionales > Bdellovibrionaceae > 21-14-0-10-47-8. Next base: position 1,198 of record CBIHPB010000045.1, on the reverse strand, counting down.
GCTGGTGGTGGCGGCGGATTCGCGAATGGCGGCAATGCTTTCGGCGTCGATGCTGTTTTGGGAACCACTGACAACAAAGCTCTTAGCTTCAAAGCCAACAATCTGGTGGCGATGACGATCTCAAACAACGGTTTTGTCGGTATCGGCACGAATTTGCCGTCGACAGCCTTAACTCTCAGCGGAGCACTGACACAAGTCGGAGGCTCGGCACCATCTGTTTCACCTGCAGGCCAAGGTCGTATCTACTACGACAGCGCCGCAAACAAATTCCGAGTTTCACAAAACGGTGGCGCCTATGTTGACATGATCGCAGCTGGAGGCGGTATCGCTTCTTTGAGTGGTCAGACGGGTCCTGCGCAAGCAATGGCAGTCAGTATGGATAACAGTGTGACAATGCCGACCTTGACCTCGGCTTCTGATACCCACACTTGGAGATTCCCGATGGCTTCCAATGGTGGAGTCACGGCGGGTCTTTTGAACAAGGCCGACTATGATAATTTCAATTTGAAACTGGGTCCTGCAACAAACTTTACCGGTGATGTGTCTGGTACTTACTCGGCGATCAGCGTAAACATGATCAAAGGCGTTCCAGTAAATCCGACCGTACCATCAAACGGTCAGTTTTTCCGCTACAATGGATCTCAGTGGGCACCTTCTACAATCGATACGAACGATATTACAACTGGCGTTTTAGGTGTTGGACGTGGGGGCACAGGCGCGACCGGCTTTACAGCCAATCGTATGCTTGTCTCGAATGGCACCGGCACAATGATTCAGGATTTCTCGTGCGCCATGAATCAGTTCCTGAGCTTTGATGCAACTGGCATTCCGCAATGTAAAACGGTCGTCATGCCTGGCGGAAACGCAATGGCCTCAGACATCAGCTTTGGTAATGCATCGAACTTTGGCCTCAGCTTGGTGACAAACTCGATGAACCGTTTGTACATTTCAAATACCGGTAATGTCGGTATCGGAACGATGTCGCCTTCAACCGCTCTTGATATCAGCGGCCAAATCAAAGTCTCTGGTGGCGGACCTGCTCCAGGAAAATTTTTGATGTCCAATGATGGCGTCGGAACAGCGATGTGGTCAGCTCTGCCAATTTCAGGAAGCACCTCTGGTTCGACGACAAATGTTGGCTTGGGCGCAGCTTCATCTGGATCGAACTCTGTCGCTATCGGTTACAACACAGGCTGGG
>CBIHPB010000044.1:0-15754 GCA_966211485.1 uncultured Bdellovibrio sp. | reverse complement strand
ACCGCAGGTCGTGGCATCTAATGCTAAGGTTCAAAAGCTATTTAATTGGAAACCAAAGCGGGATGATTTGCAGTTGATCTGCCGAACCGCGTATAATTGGGAAACACGGGATTTGCGCTAAGCGCAATGAACCGCAGCCAAGTTTTTGGCAGAATGAACGCTTTCCAAAAATTCAGGAAATAGAAGAAGGACATATGATGAAAAGCTATCTGCAACCTCGTGTGATTTCGGAAATTGGCTGCAATCACAAAGGTGAATTTGAAATCGCCAAAGAACTGATCAAGCTGTCGAAAGACTGCGGTGCCTACGCGGCGAAGTTTCAAAAGCGGACTCCAAAAGAGCTTCTGACAAAAGAGCAGTACAATGCTCCTCACCCAAATCCAGCAAATGCTTACGGCGACACTTATGGTGCTCACCGTGAATTTTTGGAATTCAATATCGATCAACACGCCGAACTGAAAAAATATTGCGAATCCATCGGAATCGTTTGGGCGACTTCGGTTTGGGATGTGACCTCTGCGAAAGAGACCATCACCCTGAATCCAGAGTTCATCAAGGTTCCATCAGCTTGTAACAATCACTACAAGATGCTGGAAGTTCTGCGCGATCAATATAAAGGCGAAGTTCATATCTCATTGGGTATGACAACGACTGCCGAGCAAGAAACAATCGTGAAGTTCTTCGAAGACAAGAACCAAGGCAAACGCGTGGTTCTGTACTCTTGCACGTCTGGTTATCCAGTTCCTTTTGAAGATGTTTGCTTGCTTGAGATCACAAAGATTCAAGATCGTTTTGCTTCACGTGTGAAAGAGATCGCTTTCTCGGGTCACCACTTGGGTATCGCAATTGACGTCGCGGCTTATACATTGGGCGCACGCTGGATCGAGCGTCATTTTACGAAAGATCGCACTTGGAAAGGGACTGACCACGCGGCTTCTTTGGAGCCAGCCGGTATGCAGAAGCTTTGCCGTGATATCAATGCGACTCATAAGGCGCTGACTTTCAAGAAGACCGAAATTCTGCCAATCGAGCAAGTTCAGCGCGACAAGCTAAAGTATCGCGATCGCTAAGCATTGAATTCAAATTGAATATCGCAAGGGCAAGTCCGAGAGGATTTGCCCTTTTATTTTTACTTCAGGCGATTTACGCCTGAAGATTGAACTTCACCATTTTTTGGAAATCAGGACTGCTGCGAAGAAGTTCGTCATATGAGCCCTGTGCTGACAGCTTTCCGTTTTCAAGCAGAATCAATTGATCGCACTCTTGAACCGTTGAAAGACGATGAGCAATGATGATCATTGTTTTCTTACCCATCAGTCCGCGGATCGCACTCATGATGCTGGATTCAGTAATTCCATCCAGCGCACTGGTCGCCTCGTCGAAGACTAGAACCGAAGCCCCGTGATAAAGCGCGCGGGCTATACCGATGCGCTGTCGTTGTCCGCCGCTGAGCTGGACACCTCGTTCTCCGACAAGGGTATCGTATTTTTGCTCGAGCTTTTGAATAAAGGAGTCAAGTTCGGCCATTTGAGCCGCTTGCATGGCTTTATCCAGATCGATTTCGTCCTTCGGAGTTCCTAAGGCAATATTGGATAAAATACTGGCGTCACTGAGATAAACAGTTTGAGGAACGTAGCCGATCTGATCCTGCCAAAGACGAAGATTGTCTCGGGTCAAAGATTGCCCATCGATCAGAATTTGTCCCTGCTGAGGATGAATCAATCCCAATAAAATATCAGCCAGTGTCGTCTTTCCTGAACCTGATTTGCCCACAATGGCGACTGAAGAGTTGACCCGAATTTGCAGGCTCAGCTCGTCGATGACACTTGGTTTTTGCTCGCTGTAGCGGAATGAAATTTTCTTCAGCTCGATCGACTGCAATGGTTTCCATGCTGGGCGGGCTGTTTCTGCGGCTGATGATTGAGACTCACGAATCGATGCAAACAGTTCAGTTTGAATGTCATCCAGGGCATCGCCGTTGCTTTTGACATAGCTGAGATTGGCGAAAATCAGCTGAAATGCTGGCAGTACCTTCAGGCTCGTCACGGCAAAAAGAGACAGGATGGGAAGAACGCTGGTGAGGCTTTTCCCTTGCGATAGGTAATATAAAATAATCGCAATAATTCCGCCAAACGCGATCACGTCGAGAAGATATCGAGGAATGACAGGGACCACTTGGCTGACTGTTGCGGCCCGAGCGTAGTCGTTGGCGGCCTGATCGAATTGACGAACGTACGAGTCCTCTTTGCCAAGGAATTTAATTTCCTTCACGCCTCCAAAGCCTTCGTTCAATGATTGGAATGTCGCCCTGGTGGCATTGGAAATGGCACGACCATTGGCAGTTAAGATACGTCGAGTGCCTTTGAAGATCAGAGCATAGGCAGTAATCAAAGTCACAGAAGTGGCGATAACAAGAACCGGGTCGACCCAGATCAAAAGCAAACTCATGCAGGTGACCATAAAAAGACGTGAGTTGATTTGCAGGAATGGCAGAATCAATCCCATCGTCACTCGGTCGACCTGCTTTGAAATTTTATTGATCAGAATCGAGCTGTTGGTTCGCGTGTGAAATAGATAATCCTTCCGCATGAAGTGCGAAAACAGAAGGGAAGAAAAAGTGCGTCCTAGCTGAAAGCCAAAACGAGTGATCAGGAAATTCGCCAGAATTCCCATCAAGCTGCTGACTAAAATCGTAAGGAAAACCAATGTTCCCAAAAACAGAAAAAACGCATTGAGGCTGCTAAAGGAAAACATGTGATAGAGCGAATTCAGAATCGAATTGTTTTCGACCAGGCTGGGGTCTGAAATCACTGCAATCAATGGCACGATGGCCGCAATGCTGCCGATCTCGATTCCCGCCAGAACGAGGATCATCAACTGGATCCAGAGAACGTTTCTTTTTTGCTCTGGATTTAAAAGCGAAAGAAGTTGAATGATCTTTTTAAACACAGGGCCGCCGTTCCTTGTTTTGATTGCTGATTTTAGAGGTAGCACTGTATAAAGAAATGAACAAATAATATCGGGGTTTCGAACCATGTCCGCGACGATTTCAGAAAAGCTCTATGTCTCTGTGAAGCGCGTCTTCGATTTTTTATTGGCCTTGGCTCTTAGCCTCTGCTTTTTGCCGATTTTCATTCTTCTTTTTGTGGTTTGTAAACTCACAGATCATGGCCCTTTTCTTCATTGGTCCAAGCGGGTGGGGATTCATTCCAGTATTTTTCTGATGCCGAAAATTCGAACCATGAAAATGGACACACCACAGGTGGCGACTCACCTTCTGCAAAACGGGAACAATTACCTGACGCCGATGGGATCTTTCTTGCGGAAAACCAGTCTGGACGAGCTTCCCCAGCTGATTTCCATTCTCAAGGGCGATATGAGTTTTGTCGGTCCAAGGCCGGCTCTGTTCAATCAGGACGATTTAATGGAGCTTCGACGCCGGGCAGGGGTCGATGCCTTGACTCCCGGACTGACAGGCTGGGCGCAGATCAACGGTCGGGATGAACTGAGCCTGTCAGAAAAAGTGCGTTTTGAGAGCGAATACTTGGCCCGCCGAAGCTTTGGCTGGGACCTCAAAATCATGTTTTTGACCTTCTTCAAAGTGCTCCGCCGCGAAAGCGTTCAGCACTAGGTTTTCCCGAGGGGAAAAGTGTCTTTTTTGAGCAACAACGCCTTGCGTTTTTTGCCATTCCAGAACAGACAAGCCAGTTGTACTGTATTTTGAAAATTGTTAGTTTCACAGGTCTTAAACAGGGAAACTGAACGAATGCGAATGCCCTCACGTACAGCTGCGGTGATGCTTTATGACATCCTGGTCATTTTGGCGGCATTTTATTTTTCCGTCGTTTTCACCGAAGGTGGCTTTTTTCCAATCCTTTTTGCGGATCCACTGCAAACAGCCAAGCTTTGCCTGATTTTGATCGGAATTCAGTTTTCGATTTTCTATTTCGTCGGTGCCTATAAGGCGATGTGGCGCTTTTCCAGTATCCCGGATTTGATTCGCATCACGAAGGGTGTTTCTCTGGCCGTGCCTTTGGCTTATATTGGATTGTTTCTACTCAACCGATTGGATCAAATTCCTCGCACCAGTCTTCCGTTGGATTGGATCTTGTTGTTCTTGGGATTGAATGCGGGTCGCTTTGTTTATCGTGTGATGAAAGATCGCGCTGTCATTCAGCTCAAACGTCTGTCGCACGAATCACAAAAACGGACATTCATTATCGGCTCCGGTGTGGCGGGCGAGCGCCTTCTGCGTGAACTTTCGCACGATACAAGCCTTCCCTACACAGTTGTTGGATTTATCGACGATGACCGCAAAAAAATTGGTCGTTCGATTCGTGGCGTGAACGTTTACGGGCCGATGGAGCAATTGCCAAAGCTGGTCGTTGATCAAGATGTACAGCAGTTGATCATCGCGATGCCTTCGGCGCCGCAAGAGAAGATTCGCGAAATTACCAAAATCTGCCGCGAGATGGGTCGCGAGATCCAGGTCAAGATTCTGCCTCGTATGGGCGATATTCTGGATAACAAACCTTCATTGAAGGCGCTTCGTGATATCGAGCCTGGGGATCTTTTGGGCCGCAAGGCGCACGACCTGGACATGAAGCAGATGAGCGCCATGATCAAAGACAAAGTGATCCTGATCACAGGTGCGGGTGGATCGATCGGATCCGAGCTCTGCAAGCAGATCGCGCGCTTTCAGCCGAAGACATTGGTATTGTTCGAACTGACGGAATTATTCTTGTTCGAGCTCGAGAACAATCTACGCGAGCAATTTCCGAATCTAGAAATTATTTCGATCGTCGGTGATATTCGAAACGCTAAGAAATTGAATTTCGTATTTGAGAAGTACAAGCCTGAGGTTTTATTCCATTCGGCCGCTTACAAGCACGTGCCATTGATGCAGTTGAATCCTTGGGAGTCGATCCAAACAAACGTCGGTGGAACCTTCAATGTGGTATCAGCCGCACAAAAGCACAAGGTCAGCCGATTTGTTTTGATTTCGACTGACAAGGCGATCAATCCAACCAACATCATGGGTGCGACAAAGCGGGTGGCTGAGCTGATTTGTCAGAACACTCAGTCGCAGGATTCGACCAAGTTCATGACCGTTCGTTTCGGAAATGTCTTGGGTAGCAGCGGAAGTGTTGTGCCGTTGTTTAAAAAGCAAATCGAAAAAGGCGGCCCAGTCACTGTTACACATCCTGAAATGCGCCGTTATTTCATGTCCATTCCAGAGGCGATTCAGCTGGTGATTCAGTCGGGCTCTTTGGGAAATCATGGCGAAGTCATGGTTTTGGATATGGGCGAGCCAGTGAAGATCAAAGATCTGGCTTACGAAATGATTCAGCTTTCAGGTCTTCGTCCAGACGTGGATATCAAGATCGAATACACAGGTCTACGTCCCGGTGAGAAATTATTCGAAGAACTTTTCCACGACGAAGAGACCATGCTTCCAACCAAACATCCATTGGTGAAGATTGCAAAGGCCCGATTGCCACAGGCAAGTTTCAACAAGGATCTAGCGGAACTTTTGAATCTGCCGGAAACTGCATCTTTCCATACGATTAGTCAGGCCATCAAAAAGATGGTCCCTGAATATTGCGAAGGCGCTAACGGTCTCGCTGAGAAGAGCGAATTGACTCACTAGTCACAGTGATAAATGCCAAGCTTGCGTACCACAGAATATTGACTGGGTACTTGTAAGGCACTGTGTTTAAGATACAGAAGAAAGCTCCGGTAAACAAAACGACCGACCAGAACACTAGATCCGGATTCGGATCTGATAAATCCAACGGAAGTTTGCGGGCTTTCAGCAAATGTTTAAGCGCCCAAAAAAGATATAATAGGCAAAAAATAGCGCCCCAGTTTGCTACCAGCGATCCCCAAGTCGATTCTACTTTTTCATAAAGCGGCGTCTGAATATTTCCAACCACACAGGAAACTGCATCTTCTTGGCAAAGGCGGAAAGGTCGCAGATTGCTTTCAATTCGACCCTTGTAAGACCAGTGTTGACAGCCCTCTTGTTTGCAGAAGATGGATTTAAACAGGGCTTGGGCTTTATCACTGGCGTCGTCCTGGCTTTCGCGATGTGTGTGCTGGGTGGTCCATCCCAAAAAAGCAATCAGGCAAATGCTACCAATGGCAGTTAGGAGAACTTTTTTGGTGTGAGTTCGGCAGTATTCGAGCCATTGGTTCTTTGATAGCAGAAATACAGTTCCAGCGCCGGCAATTACACTGAAGAGCGCGCTCAGAGAGCTGAGATACTGAATCAAGGGAACGAGAGCAATGGATGCCAACAGAACCGACATCTTCCCGCGGCTGAGCAGAATCGAAACAAATCCAAGCAATAGAAACATCGAGTTGATAATTGGATCGCCAAACAGTCCGGTGGGGCGAATGAACCATTTGCTATAGTAAATTTGCATGTAGCTCAGAAAAACACTGACAACAAAAAGGCAGTTCAAAATTTGGCGAGCGGATAAATCAATTTTTACCCGAAAAATTCCAACGAACACTGGATAGAGAAGAAGCGGCATCAGGATATTGCGCAGATAGTGTTGGCTCCAGGTCATAAAATCTTTGGCAACGGCCAATTGAAGCAAACTGATGAGCAGACCCACGGCGAACAAAATCCAAAAGAGGCGCAGATTTTTTAGGTACTGGCGCAGTTGAAAACCAAAGAATCCGATGAAAGCGACGGTAAAAATATCCCGCATTAAAACCAGGGCAACCGGGGCAATCGGCCGGTTCGAGTTGTCGACACCAAAGAGGTAATAGGACTTTGAACATAAGAGAAGCAGAAGACCGAGGCTAGCCAAGAAGGAAATTTGCTGAGAGTTCCAAAGTCTATTATCTTGATTCATCTGGATTATTCGGATGAACCCTCAAGCTGCTGGTGAAAATACGAAGCGCGCTTGAGAAGCTCGCGATAGGAATCTTGGAGTGTCGGACTGATCGCTTTCTCATTGAATCTGCGAATGCGCCAAAGCGCGATTGATAAAAGTCCCAAGAGCACCGCTCGAGGGAGGAATTCCTTTTCTTTCGCAGGCAAAGGCCGAACAGATTCGTAGCCCTGCATGTAGGCTTTCATCAGTTGCAGGGAAATCTCTTTGTGTTCGATGCAAGTTCCTGAAATGGAAATGCCCAGGTCCAGAATGTACTCGCCAATACCGGACTGCTCGAAATCCAGAACGGCCATCAGATTTTCTTTTTCGAACAAGGTGTTGTCGTAATACAGATCGCCGTGAATCAGCCCTTTAGAGAAACCGTTTCCAAAAAATTCTTCGAAGCGATCGGGAAAAAACACCTGAACGGCATGCTTGTAATCGTTGGGGCAAAGTTCGCTTTTGGTAAACTCCAAAATTTCGACCGGTCCAAATCCGACAGCTTCATGAGCCCGCAATTTTCCGATCTCGTCTTGGCAATGGGAAAGCGAGTGCAGTTTGGCCAAGGCTTTTCCCACTTCATGACAGGTGTGTGAATTCGGATGTGGAGGTGTCCCATCAACGAAAGGGTAAACGACCCCAATATGGCGATCGTGGTGATAGACAAGCTCGCCCGATTTTAAACGCAGTGGCTCTAGTGAATACGTGTAACCTCGGCGGTTTAAGTACTGCAAAATGCTTTGTTCTTGGGAGAGCTGGTGAAAATCTTTGTCGTTGGAGATCTTCAAAAGGACACTGTGGCTTTTATTGTCTTCCACCAGATCAATCCGATAGTTGGAATTGGAAATTCCAAGCGAAAGCGGACTCATCTTCGAGATCGAGGATTTCCCATAAAGTTTAAGGATTTCCTCAGCCTCGGATTGGCTGATCTGCGTGTAATGGGCCATCCACGAAATATCCCCCCTGGTCGGCCAAAAGTAAACGATTTTCAGGCGCCGCGTTAGGCATTATGAGGCCCGATGTCATTGATAAAACGCTGCCTGAATTATAGACTGCGTGGTTTGAAAAATAGCTTCAGAAGACGCTTAAAAAGGGAACTGAGATGAAAGCAATTATCCTGACCGCTGGCTATGGCCGGCGAATGAGACCCTTGACCAATAACACCCACAAAACCCTGCTGAAGGTCGATGGGCGTGAAATTCTATTTCGCATTGTCGACGGTCTAATTGAAAACAACGTCCGCGATTTGGTGATTGTCACAGGCCACAAGGCCAAAGAACTGCAGGATGCTCTTTTGCAGGAATATCCGAATCTGAATTTTCAGTTCATTCACAATGAAATTTACGAAACGACCAACAACATCTACTCGATGGCACTGGCTTTCGAGCATATGAAAATCGATCAAGATATTTTGTTGATCGAATCCGACTTGGTTTGCGAGCCGGCTGTTTTCAAACGAATTGTTGAAACGCCATACGAAACGGCAGCCTTGGTTGATCGCTATCGAACGGGCATGGACGGCACGGTTGTGTCGATCAAAGAAGGTCGCGTGAACAACGTGTTCTTACCGCACAATCAAGACGAAAACTTTAACTTCAAAGATAAATACAAAACTTTGAACATCTATAAGTTCAGCAAAGAGTTCTGCAATAAGACCTTTAAGAACCTGCTGATGTATTACGCCAAGACCATCGACGATAACTGCTACTATGAGTTGATCCTCGGTATCCTGATCTATCTGCAAAAAGAAGAAGTCCATGCCGAGGTTATTCAGGACGAAAAATGGGCTGAAGTTGATGATCCAAATGATTTGAAGAACACCGAATTTCTTTTCTCTCAAAGTAAGAAATTGGAAATTCTGGGTGAAAGCTTTGGCGGCTATTGGACCTACGACATCACGGATTTCTGTTTTATTCGCAACATGCATTTCCCGACCAGTGCGATCCTGTCTGAAATCAAGAACAACTCGGCCAGCTTGATGTTCAACTATGGCAGCAAGCAAAACGTTTTGAACCGAAAGCTTTCGTATTTCACCGAATACCAAGAGCAAAACCTGCTGCTGTTGAACGGGGCTTCACAGGCTTATCCAATTCTGAAAAACATTTTGAACGGCAAGAAGGCGTTGGTTCCGGCGCCGACTTTTGGTGAATACGATCATCTGTTCTCGGCGAAAGAGACCTATACGGATTTGGGAAGCGTGGATCTGGCGGATGTGCAAAAGAAAGCGCAAGGCTGTGATGTTCTTTTGTTCGTGAATCCGAACAATCCGACAGGAACCGTGGTTCCGACCTCGGTCATTTTGGAAATGGCCAAAAAGTTTCCAAACAAGCAAATCATCGTCGATGAATCGTTCATCGAGTTTTCGAATGAAAAATCGATTATTCCATTCGTTGAAGAGGATGGCTTGAAGAACGTGCTGGTGATCAAGAGCCTTAGTAAGTCTTTAGGCGTTCCAGGGGTTCGTTTGGGTTATGTGCACACTTGCGATACCAACATGTACCAGGCAATTCGCAGCCAGATTCCAATTTGGAATATCAATTCCTTTGCCGAATTTATGGTTGAGATTTTGTTGAAACATAAGAACTCTTTGGCCAAGTCTTACCAAAAGACGATCAAAGACCGAGAAGTTTTCAGCGAATCGCTGGGGGCTTTGCCGGGTGTTCAAAAAGTTTACCCATCGGGCGCGAACTTTTTGTTGGTCGAACTGAAAAAGGGCCACTCGGCAGACGTACTTTCTCGCAAGCTGATTCAGGACAATAAGATTTATATCAAAGATATCAGTTCAAAATTTAAGGCTGTCGGCGCGACGAATGACTTCCTGAGACTGGCGGTTCGATCGTTGGAAGACAATCGGGCGTTGGTTCAGGCGGTGGGAAAAATTCTGAACTAAGCTTTCCTATTGGCGTTGATAGCATTCAACGCCAATTCAATCGGGGCCTGATTCTTGGGCCCCATAAATCTTTCTTCCGGCTGGCCTGGTAGGCGATACGGAGAAGGGTTTTTCAAAAAATCATTCAGCTGATCAGAATTTGAAATATCTTGGACCAGGTTTTTTTCAAAGTGCAGTGAATCCATAAACGGCAAAAGTCCGACATCCAAATGAACCTGCGGTATCTTTAGAACCATGGCCTCCAGAGAAACACTGGTGCAGGTCGAAATACAGAAATCACAAAGCGGAAGAATTTTTGGGACAAGAATATCCGTCACTTGGAAGTTCGGGTACTGCTTGAGATTGTATTTTGCAATCAGCCCCTCGATCGGGGTGTTGGGATGTGGCTTCACAAGAAAATGAATACCTGGATTTTTCTCAAGAACGTCTTTCAGTAAAATAAACACGCCTTCAACCAAATCAAATTCCAGCGAGCAAGGAATAAAACAGATTTTCGGACCAGTCGGAAGGCCCATAGACTGTCGATCCAATTTCTTTTGCTCGGCTGTGCGCGACTCGCCGTAATAGTTCGCCGTCAAGTGACCGATAGTCAGTGCCTTTGAAGGCATGATTTCATATGAATTCAAAAGTTCGCGATAGTTTTCACCGGCGCAAAGAACAAGATCTGGCATCCCATAGTGGTTCTTGGGATCGCGGAACATTCCCTTTGTAAAATAGAAGCTCAGCAACGTTGGATCTGGTGCAGATTGCTGAATACCCACGGTCTGAATTTTTGGATCGGCTTTGCGGGCCGCTTGAACAATGGCCTCTTCCCAGCTGTGAAATTCGACAAAATGAAACGAGCGTTCGATCTTGATTTGAGGATGCTTTTGAACGAACCCTTTAAGTGAGTGGAAGTGAAAAAGATCTTCGCGGAGCTCTTGACCATAGAGAGCCTTTTTCATCATTCGATCGCAGGTATTGAAAAGGTCAATGCCGTTAAAAAGGAATGCCTGCTTGTAAGCGAGATTTCTTTTCAGCTTGGCATAAAGACGAAGGCCCTTGGTCTCGGTGTAAATCGCAATCAGTCGAAACAGCGACAGGTTCGTATGCGTCGGAACCATTCGATACGTCTGAATGTCTTGCCAAAAGCTTTTCAGATTTTCGAGCAGCTGGGGCAAGCGAAAGATTTCACGCGCACCAAAGTGGATCAGATAAACTGCCGGAGCCTCGAGTTTTTTTGGAATATCCCCATAGATTTTGGAATGGGGTTTTCCACCACGAATCAAGGTCTGATCCGGAAAAAAACCATAAAAGAGATTGGCTTTGGTTAAGCCCTGGAGGACCTGCCCCGGAGTCTTCAGTTTGAAGATAGTCTGTAAAATCAAATGGGACACAAAATTGAAACCCCATTTGAAGGCCGCACGAATCGGACTTTTCATCGAAGACTGAGTGAATGCTTGTGAAAGGACCCGAAAGTTCAAACGCTTTGCCAAAAGCTGAAGGTCGGCTAGGAGATCCGGATCCTTGATATTCGTTACCAATTGATCGAAAGGCTCGGTCTGGAAAGCTTTCTGAACAGCAGTTAGGGCATAGAGGTTTGCCAGCAAAGGCCACTTCAGAATCGTACTTTCAACCAATGGCGAGTTCCACCAGCGGTTCATTCCTTGGATCATCAGAGCCTGGCGCAAAGGAATTCCATCGATTTTAAGCTTCTCTGAGAACTCCTCGCGGTGGTTAAGAATAGATGCTTGCAGAATGTCAAAATCCACCAGTTTGCGAGAGTCGTAGCTTTGAATGCTTGGAATACCCGAAATGGCAGCCTTTAATTTCTCTAAAAAATGAGATTCGTTCGAGCGGGGGCTGAGATGCAATAGGTGAATGGAGGCGGCGGATTTAAGAAGTTCGGGGCTGAAATCAGAATGAGCGGAAAGGCCGTCAACCAGTAACAATAATTTCATACATTTCTGATTCAAGCTCTGCTAAAAGAGTCCAAGAATCAAGAGGATAATCGACACACAGGGGGCCTATTGGTGTCAGCTCGACTTGAACAAATCTTGGATGCGGAACTGAAACATCTGACAAGCCGTTACCCGGTTTTGAATGAAATTTGGACTCCGTTCTCGGCTGCCATTCGCGTCTTGGTCGAATCCATTTCTCAAGGTGGCAAGATCCTTCTTTGCGGCAATGGTGGTTCGGCAGCTGACTGCGAACACATTGCGGGCGAGTTGTTAAAGGGCTTCCTCAGTCATCGCAAAGTCAGTGCCGAATTCCAAGCCAAGCTCAATCAGGTTTTGGGCGAAGAAGAAGGCCAGTTTTTTGCCAAGCACATCCAACAGTCCATCCCGGCGATTTCTCTGACAGGACACAATTCTTTTCAGACAGCTTTTGGAAACGATGTGAATTACGAATTCGCCTTTGCTCAGCATCTTTTGGGTCTTGGGAAAGCAGGAGATTGCCTGATCGCGATTACGACTTCTGGAAATTCGAAAAACGTTTTGCTGGCGACTAAGCTTGCGAAAGTTTTGGGTGTCAAAACTATTTCTTTAACGGGTTCGACGGGTGGAAAAATCCGTTCGATGACCGATGTCTGTATCAATGCGCCAGCGACTCTGGTCCACGAAATTCAAGAGTTGCACTTGCCGATCTATCATTCGCTGTGCCTGGTTTTGGAAAAGTATTTTTTCGAAGCTTGATCTACTGACTAAAATTTTACTCTTCTCCGACTAACCAGTCTAGACTGTGTGTCAGGCTTTGGCTCCAGTATTGGGCGGCTGATACGCTGATATGGTTATCATCTTTGACTGTCGGGATCAGCCGGCCTTGAATTTGAAGGACCTGCGGGCACTGAATTCCATCGCAAAACACATTCATAGGATCGACGAGGTGAACATTCGGAAATTGATCGGCGATCTTTTGCAACATCATAACAACGCCAGAACGATAATCGACCATCGCAGCCTGAGAGACGGCACATTCTGAAGCTGGTCTTGTTGAGAGGCATTTTTCGGGCGGATACGGAAATTCAGGGTAAGGCAAGGGAATCAAAATTCGATAAACCCCAAGGTCGTTCAATCTTTTAATCGTCGCCTGAAATGAACTTTGAATAAGTGCTAACGATTCTTCATAGGTTGCTGCAATACCGTTCGTACAACACTCTTCGCTATTCGAGATATTTTTGGCTTTTAAACCTCGGGCGACCCCGCGAAGACCCAAGTAGTGAAGCCAGCGAGCTGATAAAAATACGGAGGTTCGGTTCTTTTTCGTTGCCAGGTAATTCCTGAAAAATTCTTTATATTCCGGATATCCCTGAATACTGGGGTCGAGGATCGGAAGAATGCCATTTGTGCTCATCAAAATTGCATTCGCAGTTGGATGACTTTCGACGTACTTTTGAATCGCCGGGAACTGAGCAAAAGCGTGAGAATCGCCCCAGACTAAAATGTCGATAGAACCAGACGAGCCAACTGTGCAGACATCACTTTTCCATTTCTGCATCTGATCCGTGCAAAGTTTTTGCATCGGGTAGGATTCTTGAATCAGCGGATAGACCTGATCAATACCTTTATTGATCCGGCGGGCATCCGCCAAATGATCTGTGGCCGAGGCCGATAGCCAACCTGCTACACAAATCAAAATACCGATCATCAAAGTCGCGCCAATAAAGCGAGCCGGCGGTAGATTTGGAAAAAAAAGTTTCGATCGGAACGGAGTTTCAACATATTTGTAGCTGATAAATCCGAATCCCACGCTCAAAATGAGAAGGCCTGCTCGGACAACTGCAGGCGGTAATTGACCTAGATTTGCAACCTGTGACAGTGCCAGAAGGGGCCAGTGCCAAAGATAAAGACTATAAGAAATGGCACCGAGAAAAACGAATCCAGGAAGGGCAAGTACCTGTGCTACAGATGATTGATATAATTGGGGTGTCCCGGCAAAAATCAATAAGCCTGTTCCAATCGAGGGAATCAATGCTCTCCAGCCTGGGAAGGGATCGTCTGTTTTAAAACCAAAAACAGCGCCGGCGATTAGAAGAAGGCCTGCAACAGATAAAACTTCCAATATAACTTTTTGATTTTTCTGGCTGCAGGAATGAAGTCGGGTGAGGCCTTGCTTTTGGGCTATAGTAATCAAGGCGCCTAGTCCCAATTGCCAAATCCGAAAGGGCATCATGTAAAAGGCCACTTTTTGAGCTTGATTATCTACACACCAAACGGACCCTGCAAAAGACAATAAGCTTAAGATGCCCAACAGAATAAAAATCTTCTTTGAGAAATCCTTCTTTAGAAAAGAAAAACAAAAGAGAAGAAGTAGTGGCCAAACCAGGTAGAACTGTTCTTCAACGGCCAAGGACCAGAAATGCAGCAGGGGCATTTCATCGCTTGAACCATCGAAATATCCCCCTGTATTGCGATTGAAAAAAAAATTAGCAAATCCAAAGACGGCGAATCGGACAGACTGCGCAAATTTTTCGGTTTCAATAGAGGTCACAGTTGGGATCAGTGGCCAAACAGACAGGCAAAAGAGAATGACGACAGCCAAAGCAGGAAACAGTCGGCGCATTCGACGGGCGAAGAAATTCGTCAATGACAGCGTTTGAGTGGCTGCCAATTCTCGCAACAAAATGCCGGAGATCAGATATCCTGAGATAACAAAGAAGACGTCAACGCCGACAAATCCGCCTGTAAATCCCAACAGCTTTGCATGGTAAAAGAGCACTGACAAAACAGCGACAGCTCGCAGGCCATCAATATCGCGCCGGTAACCTGTTTCGGTACTGTTCGACATGTTTACTGATTTCTCAATCGCGAGTAGGTATCGAAATCGATTTCGAGGTCTTTCATCAGATCTTTCCAATGCGGGGCTTGAAACCCGGTCAATTTTGAGAAGTGCTGGCAGTCTAGGCCGCGTTCGACCAGGACTTGGTTGTTTTCACCGATTTCGATATTCAATTTGAAATGATCTTTGATCAATCGAAGCAGGCTCAGTTTATCGATCGGCTGGCTGGCCACATGCAAAATGCCGTGCAGCTCTGGACGTGGCAGAAGCCATTCGGAAATAATCTTTGCCAGGCGATGTGTTGGAAAACCCGAGTAGATGGCTTTGCTGTAGCCAGTGATGGATTTGCCTTGATTGCTGAGAAACCATTCCAGCAATCCGCCATGCGGGAAAACTTCACGGCCAATTGAAGAAGTCCGCAAGGTTAAAACGTTTTTCAAATTTGCCACTTCCCCCAGTGCTTTCGAGCGTCCGTAGACGTCTGTGGCGTTCGGCTGGTCGGCCTCCTGGTAATGACCCTTGATGCCGTCAAACACGCAGTCGCTGCTGAATTGGATCATGCGAATATCGCGGGCGGCACATGTTTGCGCCAGCTGATGAGGGAAGAGCGCATTCAAGGTGATCGATTTGATGTAGTTGCTTGAATCTTTCAGCTGTTTGACGACGCCAATGCAATTCAAGATGACCTGCGGACGGACCTGGTCGATTGCCTTCTCAATGGTCGGCATCGAATAGGCGTCGACTCCGAGCAAAGCTTTTTCCTGGGTGATTCCAGGGATCGATTGCAGGCGTTCCAGTTCCGGTCTGCGAACGGCACCGAATACGTCATGGCTTTGTGAGAGCGTCGCCCACATGCGATGACCAATCATACCGCTAGCGCCAAGAACGAGAATTTTCAATTGGCACGTCCGGTTCGCGTCGGTTCTGTAAGGACATAAATCACGTCCGAACCATTATGAGCTGAATATTTTTCGGCCATCACTTCCAACCAATAATTGCCGACGGCCGAAATCTTATCGCCAAATGGAAAACCAAAGCGATAATGCCGAGAATTAGAAATTTGAAGTCCGGCCTCACGAACACCCTTGGCAATATCGGAATCGGTGAAGTAGCTGATTTTATAATTGTGAACGCGTTGGTACTTTTTCTCGGTCAGAAGGCGCACGATTCGAAGGCCCCAATGATCACAGAGTGAGGACTGCAAAATAATTTTTCCACC